>JAHIJU010000310.1 GCA_018898235.1 Actinomycetota bacterium
CGGCTCGAGGCGCAGGGGTGGGCCACCTCGACCTGGGAGGAGGCAGGGGGCCGGTCAGGTCCCCGCCGTCGCTTCTACTCGCTGACGCCCGAGGGGCGGGTGGCCGCGCTGGAGACGGTCCGTGCGCACGACGCCCGCAGTGTCGTGCGCCCGACCCGGCAGTGGGTCACCACATGAGCAGGCTCGCGCGGGCGGCCCTCGCCGTGGCCGTGATCTGCTCGCCACGTGCGCTTCGCGCCGACCGCACCGAGCAGTGGCTAGCCGACATGCGCGATGCACCAGGCGAGGGAGTGGACCCGTCCGCCGTGGCCGCCGGCTCGTTGTGGGCCGTTCTGATCTCCGCGCCAGGTCGTCACGGTGCACGTCCCGCACACGCAAGAACCAAGGGAAGGGGGAACGTCATGTTCGCTCGTTCGGCGTTGGTAGGGGGTACCGCCAAGGTCGTGGCCGTTGCCGCAGGGGTCGGGCTGGCGTCCGGTCTGGGCGCAGCCGCACTGCCGACCGGGGCGCGCGCGGTACACGAGCTGGCGTCATGGGCCACGAGCCTGTCCGGCTCAAGCGCCGACGGCTCGGTGGTCTACGCGCGGCTGGAGGATGGGCCGCCACCGGAGAAGGTCGACCTGTCCACACTCAAGGTCGTGGGGACGATCGACCCGGCCACGGGCCAGATCACCGACGTCGGCGCGCCGTAGCGGGGCTCGTCGCAGGCGGGGCGCGCAATCACCGCTGGTGCCGACGTGAAGGGTGAGGCCTCTCGAAGTCGGGAGTCCTCACCCTGTCCGCCCAGGAGGACCTCGACGTGTCTGACACCGGCTCGCGAGGTGCACAGTCACGTTGATCTGCAAGGCCACACCCGCGTTCCACGATCCATGGCCCAACGCCTGCCACCGGATCAGCACTCACGTCCGACGATCCAGTGTTCACTTTCAGGCGTCGCTGACAAGACCAGTGCTGGCCGCGGCCAGATCCTCAGCAGACCCCCCTGAGTGAGCAGGTCCGGGGAGACTCACGAGAGCGCCGACACCGTCGGCAAGGACGACGATCGGCAGCCCCCTGTCCAGGGCTTCCCCGCGTCTCGGCGGGGTTTCCCCCACCCCTGCCTACCTTGCCGCCTGAGGTATCAGACACACGAAACCAGGAGGTATTCAGGGACCAGGAGTTGGGCAGTTCTCCGGCAACCAACGGGCAGCCGAGCGCTCTTGCGGAGCGCGGCTCGGGCCCAGGCCGGCTGTCCCTGTGGTGCGTGACAACTCGACCGGCCCCTCAGGAGAGCCCCGTCGCCACAGATCCGGAAAAACAAGACGTATGTTCCTCTTTCTTTCCCCTCGACGGACGCCTCGATTGCGGCACAGTGGCTCGTGCCCGCAACCAGGCGGGCTGGCAAGCAGGGGAGTTCACCATGCGATTCACCAGAGTTCGACGCGCACTGACGGCCGCCGTAGCCTCGGCGGCATTGATCGCGGCAGGGGCCGTGAGCGCGCAGGCCAGCGACCGGCTGCCGGCCGAGACCGCGACGTCCGCGCCGGCGGCGCTCAACGCAGCGGCCAGCTCCGGGGTCACACCCGAGCAGGTCGCCGAGGCGTTCGCCGAGCTGAGCGCGAGCAACCTGCCGCGAACGGTCCAGACGCAACTCGGGGTCATCTACACGACCTTCACCCTGAACGGCGTGAACTTCACTTTCCAGAGCTCGAGGGTGGCCGGGGCGGGTTCGTTGTTCGGCACCGCTGCTGGCACGGATGCGGTCGTGAGCCCGCAGGTTGGCGGCGGCTACGAAGCCGGGCGCGGACTCTACATCTCGTTCACGGCAGGCGAGCAGCAGGCTCTCTTGGCCGGTGGCGGGGCCGCTCTGGTGGGGGCCATCTGCATCATCCCCGCTGTCGGCACGGTCGCCTGCGTGGTCGCGGGCGTGGTGGTCGCCGCCGCGACCGCGTTCGTCGCTGACCGCGGGATCTGCACCAACCGGCGCTGGCTGCGGGTCTACACCTCAAGCATGACAGGTCGCTGCGTCTGAGGGCCCTCATCGCCTGACGCCGGCGTTCGACGGGCGAAAGGAAAGACTCCTTGACATCCCGCGCCGAACAGGTAACCTGGGAATGTCAAGGAGTCTTTCCATCAGGGGGAAGTATGTGGCGTATCTGGACTCTGTTCGCACTGACCGTCGTCGTGGCCCTGGCGACAGTCGTCGCCCTGGCCTCGGCCGTACCCACTGCGGTGCACGCCGGGCTCTACGGGCTCGTGATCGTGGGCGCCGGGCTGGGAGCCAAGACCATCAGCACCCGGCGGCGCAGGTCGCTGCGCGCCGACCGGCCGGACAGCATCGAGCATGAGCAGATTCTCCGGGCCGCAGCCGCCACACTGCCCGTCAGCTTGCTGGCTCCCCTGGCGCTCGGCCTATGGTTCGTGGTGCAGGAGTGGTACGAGCCTGCAGCACTGCTCTACGCCACGGTCGTCGTCCAGATCGTCGCGTACTGGGTGAACCACGCCCGCGCCCGGCGCAACTTCTGACGGCGGGCGCGCCGACATGCGCAACCTGGTCGCGGACAAGCGCCGCGAAGCTGGCCTGTCACAAGAAGACCTCGCCGTCCGGGCCGGGGTCTCCCGCCAGACGATCAACTCGATCGAGCGCGGTCGGTACGAGCCACGACTGTCCCTCGCGTTCCGTCTCGCCGCGGTCTTCTCCTGCCAGATCGAGGACCTCTTTGACCCTCGCGAAGACTCGTCGGTCAGGCTCCTTCCGTGACCGACCTTGGCGGGCGGGGCCAGGAGCAGGCCGCTGTCCCCCGAGCGGCTGGGTCTGCTGCACGGATAGGTGACAGTCGGGCTCAGGCGGCGAGTGCGACCTGAGTGGTCATGATGGCCTCGAACTCGACGGGCGTCAGCCGTCCGAGGCGGGGTTGGCGTCGTCGGCGGTGGTAGGTCCGTTCGATCCAGGTGATGATCGCGATCCGTAGGTCGTGACGGGTGGCCCAGCGGCGCCGGTTCAGGACGTTCTTCTGCAGCAGGGCGAAGAATGACTCCATGGCGGCGTTGTCGCCGGCGGAGGCGACCTGGCCCATCGAGCCGACGAGGTCGTGGCGGCGCAGCTCGCGCAGCACCTTCCTTGATCGGAACTGGGATCCTCGGACCGCTGTGCGAGCTTCGCGCGGTCGGGAGCGTTGGTCCCTTCCGTGGGGTGGTGGGGTGGGGCTAGCGTCCCGGCCATGACCGATGCAGGGGGATCGGTGCCGTCGTCGACGGCACCGCAAGGTAGGTCCGTGTGGTCGCGCCCGTCCGTGCTGGTCCCGTTGATCGGGGTCCCGGTCGCGTTCTTGCTGGGGGCGGTGTCCTCCGGGTTCTCC
>JAHIJU010000031.1 GCA_018898235.1 Actinomycetota bacterium
ATGAGCACCGCGGCCGGCTCACCGTTGCGGGTGATCACGACCCGCTCATGGGTGTCGTGCACCGAGCCGACGATCGCCGACAGGTGCGCCTTGACGGTGGCGAGCGACGTGGTCGTAGACATGACCCGAATTGTCAGTCACCAGGACCGACGTGCGCATTGGGCGACACCTCACCTAAAGCAGCCGGTGTGAGGATTCACAAGGTCGGTGAGAAAACGCCGACGACCACCATCACCACGGCAATGGCTCCCTGGAGCGCGGCCCATTGCCACAGCACTCCCGACCAGCTGCGGTGAAAGCTGGGCCTCTCGTGGCCGGGACCACGCTCGGCGAGGGCCAGTCCGAGCGAGTGCAGACGCTTGTCGCCCCGAAGCCTTGCAATGATCGAGGCGGAGAATGCGAAGGCAATGACCTCACGCCCGGGAGTCTCGATCACCGGAAGCGGCCACCCATCGACGTACCGCAACCGTGCGGCACCGACGATGGTGGAGGTGCTGAGGGGGTTGCGGATCGTGACGCACTCCTCGCTGACCACGACCGCAGGCCAGATGCCCCCGCGAAAGATGAAGAAGAAGGCCAGCGTGCTCATGACGGCGATCCCGAACCACATATCGGGCAACGAGCGCGCCGACGCCACCGCCCACGCTCCGAACGCGACTACTCCGAGGCAAGCCGCGCATCCGAAAACCACGGTCCCGGGCCGGCGGTACACGATCCGCGGCCCAGGCGTCACGACGGCTTCACCCGGTGTCGCGGCTCCTGTCGGTCGACGGGCAACCCCACCTGCGCTCGGAGCCGTCGAACCCGAGAACTGATCGCGCGTGACGTCCCGAACAAGCCGTAGGCCTTTACGACCCTGCCCCGATCCGTCCGGAGCTCGACCGACTTCAACGCCGACAGCCCACTCGGCGACTGCCACGCGATGAACCCGCTGTAGTTCACGAGCCGAATGTCGATGACCTCGTCGCGTGCGATCCGGCGCGTGCTGAGGAAGTTCCGCACGACGACCTCACGCTCGGTCACCGCCACACCGACGACCAGCGCACGCAGCGCCAACACGATCAGGAGGGGCAGGGCCGCAGGACCCACCCAGGTTGGCTCGCCCGGAGCAGGTTCGACGGCCCCCGGGAAGAGGAGCACCGCCATGAGCGCCGAATAGGCGAAGACGGCCCCGGTCCAGACCGGCGTACGCACCAGCACCCGGCCCCTCCTCACGTCATCCACCCTGCCTCAGCGTCAGCCCGCTCATCGCCCGCCCCGCCGCATCCGCGGCGACAAGCGGAACGAACGCGTCGACCCGCCTCACCCCGCGAGGATCCGAAGCGTGTCCTGACCTCGGAGCCGCGCAGCGTCGGGCAGAAGGAGCCACGCGTCCGACAGCGGGTCGGCAAGGGCGTCGCGCAGGTGGCGCAGCCGCTTGGCGTCGGAGCCGCGCAGACGGGTGAGTTCGGCGGCGTGGTCGGTGATGAGCGACGCCAGGAGCGCGCTGTCGCGGAGGTGGCGTTCGCGATCACGGCTGTCGGCTGCGTGGGCCGCTCCCTTGAGTACGAGCGCGCCGAGCAGGTCGGGAACCATGAGCTCGACGGTGCGGCCGTCCTGGGACACGGTCGCGCGCCGGGTGCGCGCGAGCGCTTGCGCCCCACCATCGATCGCCATGACGGGTCGGCGGAGCAGCCGCGGGCGGGTGTGGCTCGGCAGTCGGTCGGCAACCAGCAGGTCGATCGTCTCCTTGCTGCGGCGCAGCCGATGGGTCGGCGCGTTCGGCCAGCCCGGCTCGACGACCTCGAAACCGTGCGCTCGCAGTCGAGCGGCGATGCCGGCCACGCTCGTGCCCGCTGCCAGAGCATCGACGAGCATGTCGACATCTGCCGTTGGACGAAGGTCGTTGATGCCGGCCGCGCGGGCATGGAGCTGGACCATGAGACCGCCGACCAGCGCCCACGACCCGACGGGCAGCAGTTCGGCGACCTCGGTCACCAGCGGCCACGGCGGCGGCCAGCCACCTGGCGGCGCGATCAGGTGGAGGTCGCTCATGGCAGCAGTCGTCGGAGGGTCCGAATGCCGGCGGTCCGCTCGCGGGGCTCATACGACTCGGCGAGGTCGACGGCGACCACCGCGACCGGCATCGACCGTCGGTCAAGGAGCCCCTCCCCGGGGGCCTCGACGACACGCAACGTGACGTTGCCCCGCTCGTCGGGCGCGAGGTGGAACCGCACGACCAGGTCGTCCAGCGATGCGCGCGAGCAGTAGCCGTCGACACGGCCGAGATCGGCGTCCATCTCGAAAGCGCCGACGGTCGTCGCGCTAGGGCCGGTCAGCGCGACGCGGTCGCGCAGCGCGTCGAGGAAGGACTCGCTCGCGCGGAAGCGGTGGGGGGTGGCCCGGCGCCTGCAGGCATGGACGAGCGCGTCGGGGCTCATGCTCCCGAGACGCGCCATGGTGCGTGCGGAGGTCCTGCGCGTCGGCACCGTCGTCGCCAGGCCGGACAGCTCCCAGAGCACGGCCCACGCAGTCTCCCGGATCCACGGGCGGCCGCGCGACGGTCGCGCGCGAGCCAGAGCGTTGAGCGACAGGGCGTCCACCAGCCACGCATCGCCAGCGGTGCGACGCGCCGGCAGCTGACCCGAGGCGATCAGGCGCTGCACCTGCCGCTGGGACACCCCCAGGCGTTCGGCTGCGACCTCCGTGGTCATGGTCATGCCATATAGCGTCGCGTAGGCGACGTATTTTGTCGAGCGTGTACGCCGGCGGCGTCTGGCGGACTGTCTCGGGATCCCGCCGAGCCACGGCGAACGAGCGGGCCCCGCCGGACCATCAGCGCCCGCGCATCCTCGCCAGAACGCACGA
>JAHIJU010000032.1 GCA_018898235.1 Actinomycetota bacterium
CGGCTCGGCGCCCGCGGCCCTCGCCTTCTCGAACACCTCGGACTCCGGCACCCCGCTGCGGATCCAGACCGCCAGCAGCCCGCAGGCCGCGGCCACCCCGAAGGCGATCCGCCAGCCGCCGTCGCGCACCCCGTCCGCGCCGAGGACGCCCAGCAGCACGGCGAGCACGATCGTGCCGGCGAGCGTGCCGAGCGCATCCCCCGAGTAGGCGAAGGCGCCGTAGCGGTGCCGGCGGTCGGCCGGGGCCACCTCGACCACGTAGGTGGCGGCGGTGGCCACCTCGCCGCCCATCGCGATGCCCTGCAGCAGCCGGGCCAGCACGACGACGACCCCCGCCCACGCACCGGCGGCGGCATGGGTCGGCGCGAGCGCGATGATCGCCGATCCGAGGGCGATCAGGCTCACCGAGGCCAGCAGCCCGGTCCGTCGTCCGCGGGAGTCGGTGATCCGCCCCATCACGAAGGAGCCGACCGGGCGCGCGACGAACCCGACAGCGAACACCAGGTAGGCGCTGAGCACCTGGGTCACCGGGTCGGAGCCCGCGAAGATCTGCCCGGCGAAGTACGGGGCGAGCAGCCCGTACATCGTCCAGTCCAGCGACTCGACGAAGATCCCCGCGGTGCTCGCAGTGACCACCCGCCACCGTGCCACGGCCATCGCGACTCCTCGTTCGGACCTGTCACCGCACTGTCGCGCAGGCTACCGTCCCCGTCCCTCGTCGGACTGCGACCGGCCGGGGCGGGGCGGTACCGCCGTATCGTGGTGCGGATGGTCACGTTCACCTCGGCCCTGCGGGCGCGCTCGGACACCGAGCTCGTCGAGCTGCTGCGCCGACGGCCCGACCTGGCCTCACCGTCACCGTCGACCTTCGCCTCGCTCGCGGTGCGGGCCACCAGCCGGGCCGGGCTGGAGCGGGCGCTCGGCCGGCTCGACGCGGCAGCGCTGCAGGTGCTCGAGGCCGTCGTCGCGCTCGGTGGTCCGGTGGGCCGGGCGCAGGTGCTCGACGCGGTCGCGGGGGCCGGTCCCGGTCGCGACACCGTCGAACGGGCGCTGGCCGATGTGCTGGTGCGGGGCCTGCTGTGGGCGGACGACGACGGGCTGCACGCGGCACCCGGCCTGGCCGAGCAGCTCGGCCCGTACCCGGCGGGCCTGGCACCGGCCGACCCGCGGGTGGACCGGGGCGCACCGCAGGACGTCGAGGCCACGCTCGCCCAGGCGCCCCCGGGTGCCCGCCCGGTGCTCGACGCACTCACCTGGGGCCCACCCGTGGGACAGCGCCCGGCACCGGCGACCCGGGCCGACACGGCCGTGTCCTGGTTGGTGTCGCACGGACTGCTCGCGCAGGCCGGCGGCCGGCGGGTGGTGCTGCCGAGGCCGGTGGCGCTGACCCTGCGCGGCGGCCGGACCCACCGCGCACCCGCGCTGCCCCCGGCGCCCGATGCCGGCACCCGGTCGCTGCCGCTCGAGGTGGTCGCCGCCGAGTCCGCGAGCGCGGCGGCCGTCATCGTCCGGCTGGTGACCCGGCTGCTCACCGTGTGGGGCGACCCACCGCCCGCGCTGCGCTCCGGTGGGCTGGGGGTCCGTGACCTGCGCCGCACCGCCGCCGACCTGGGGGTCGACGAGCAGCTCGCGGCCTTCGTCATCGAGCTCTCGGCCGCGGCCGGGCTGGTGGCCCACGAGATCATCGGCCCCGCCCCCGCGTTCGCGCCCACCCAGGACGGCGACGAGTGGCTGGGGCTCGAGCTGCCCGCGCGGTGGTCGCTGCTGGCGCGCGCCTGGCTCGGCACCGCCCGCGCACCGTGGCTGGTCGGCACCAAGGACGACCGTGGGTCGACCCGTACCGCGCTGCACCCCGACGGGCAGCGCCCCTGGGTCCCGGCGCTGCGCCGGTCCGTGCTGGAAACCCTGGCCCAGCTGCCGACCGGGAGCGTGCCGACCGCCGAGGGGGTGCGCCGCCGCCTGGCCTGGCGCGCCCCGCGGGCCGTCCCGCCGGTGGCTGCCGTCGAGGCCCTGCTGGTCGAGGCCGGGCGGCTCGGTGTGCTCGGCGCGGGCGCCCTGTCCACCGCCGGCCGCGCCCTGCTCGACCCGTCCGACGACCCGGCGGCCAGGCTCGCCGCGGACCTGCCGGAGCCCGTCGACCGGATCCTGCTCCAGGGCGATCTGACCGGGGTCGTCCCCGGCCGCCCGACCGACGACCTCGCTGCCCTCCTCGAGCGCACGAGCGAGGTCGAGTCCCGCGGCGGCGCGTTGACCGTCCGGTTCACCCCCGACTCGGTGAGCGGTGCGCTGGACGCCGGCCTGGACCCCGACCGGCTGCTCGACCGGCTGGCCGAGGCTTCCCTGGTGCCCGTCCCCCAGCCGCTGGAGTACCTGGTGCGGGACACCGCCCGACGGCACGGTCGGCTGCGCATCGGCGCGGCGGCCAGCTACCTGCGCAGTGCCGATCCGGCGCTGCTGGCACCGTTGGTGGGCGACCCCCGGCTGGCCGGGCTCGGCCTGACCGCGCTGGCCCCGACGGTGCTGGTGGCCCAGGTGCCGGCCGTCGAGCTCGCGCAGGGGCTGCGAGCCGCTGGTCTGTCCCCGATGACCGAGGCCCCCGACGGCCAGGTGCTCGACCTGGCGACGGCTCCTCGTCGGGCCCGTCCGCGGGCGCACCGTCCGGCGCTGGAGGCCCACGACCCGGGCCCCGGCCTGGCGGCGGTGGTCGCGGTGCTGCGGGCGGCCGATGCGCTCATCGACGACGAGCCGTTCACCGGGCGCGCGTCGGCGGGGAACCACCGGTCGGCGGGGAACCACCGGTCGGACGAGGGCCGGCCCGCGCCGGCCGGCCGCGCGGACCCGGCGCACCCCGCCGCGGACCCCGCCGGCCCGGGTCCGCGCGACACCCGCCCGGTGCCCGCGGCGCCCGTCGGAACAGCCGAGCCGGCCGCGGCGTTGCTGCTGCTGCGCGAGGCGCTCGCCGAGCGGCAGGAGGTCTGGGTCGAGATGGTCGGACCGTCGGGGACCCTGCAGCGCCGGTTGCTGCGTCCGCTGCGGCTGGAGGGCGGGCGACTCCGGGCGCTGGACACCGCCCGTGAGGCCGAGCTCACCGTGGCCGTGCACCGCATCGCCTCGGTCTCGGCCGCCGTCAGCACACCTTCGACCACCGGGAGCGCCCCGTGAACGACGGGCCACTGATCGTCCAGTCGGACTCGACCCTGCTGCTGGAGGTCGCGCACGAGCTGGCCGACGAGTGCCGC
>JAHIJU010000311.1 GCA_018898235.1 Actinomycetota bacterium
CACGCTGCGTGAGCGTGTTGGCAAGGCGCGGGTCATCGGTGGACAGATGGCGTTCCATCTGTTCGAGGACTCGCTGCTCGTACTCGGAGAGTGGCATGGCGACCCCCGTCTGCACCCCGATGGACTAGATATGGCTCAGGATAGATCCACGGGCGAGAAGGTGGTAGTCGATCGATCCTCGCGGCGCCCGGCCGCCTTCGCCCCCGCGCTGATCGCCAGCCTACCGAAGCGCGCCCGCACCCCGTCCATTGCGACCTCGGCGTCACGACGCGCGCCGACCCCACCCTCAGCCGCCTCGTCGAGCGTGGGTTGGCGGACCGTCGCAGCAGCTGGGCTCAGCCCCTCCAGCCGGACCCCGATGAGACGCACCGGCAGCCCTCCGAGATCGACAGCGGCCAGCAACGACCGGGCCACCAGGTACACCTCGCGACCGACGTCGGTGGGGCTGTCGAGCGTGTGCGAGCGGGTCAGCGTGCGGAAGTCCGACGTCCTGACCTTGATCGAGATCGTCCGCCCGACCCAGCCGTGCTGCCGGAGGCGGGCCGCGCAGGTGTCCGCCAGCTCGAGGGCCTTGGCCTCCACGACCGCCGGCTCGGTGACGTCCTCGACGAACGTGACCTCCGCACCGACCGACTTCTCCGCGCGCCCCGGACGCACCGGACGCGGGTCCCGGCCCCAGGCAAGGTCGTGGAGGTGCGCGCCGGCAACCTTGCCGACGGCCCGCTGGACCGTCGGCACATCGGTGTCCGCGAGCTCGGCCACCGTGCGGATCCCCCACCGTGCGAGCGCCACCTCGGTACGTTCGCCGACTCCCCACAGTGCGCCCACCGGCAGGGTACGGAGGAAGCCGATCGTCGCCTCACGCGGCACGAGCAGCACACCGTCGGGCTTGGCGTGGCTGGAGGCGAGCTTCGCGACGAACTTGGTCGAGGCGATCCCGACCGAGCAGGTGATCCCGAACCGGTCCAGCACCTCGGCCCGCACCTGCGCGGCGATCTGCGTCGGACTTCCGAGCCTGCGCAGCGCGCCCGAGACGTCCAGGAAGGCCTCGTCGACGCTCACCTGCTCGACCAGCGAGGTCACCGAACGCAGGACCGCCATCACCCCTTCCGACACCTCTCGGTACCGGGCGTGCTCCGGCGGCACCACCACCGCCTGCGGACACATCCGCAGCGCGGCGGACATGGGCATCGCCGAGTGCACACCGAAGGCCCGCGCCTCGTAGGTCGCGGCCAGCACCACACCGCGCTGTGCACCTCCGACGATCACCGGAAGCCCTCGCAGCTGGGGTCGACGCGCCAGCTCGACGGAGGCGAAGAACGCATCCATGTCGACGTGCAGGATCGTGCAGCCGTCCTCGGTCGTCCCCCAGTCGCGGCGGGCCGCCGCCGATCGGGGTGCCCGGCTCACGACGCCCTCGCGGCCGTCGGCGACGCCATCAACCCGAGATCGACCCGGACGGCGTCCACCATGTCCTGCGCCACCCCGAGCGCCTGGGCGGCGCGGTCGGCGCTCACCGCGTCGAGCCGCCCGGCCTCGACGGCGGCCCGCAAGGAAGCGCCCTGGGCGAAGTAGGTCGACCAGGAGACCAGCTGAGGCGCCGCCCGCTCGAGCAGGCGCCAGACATCACGCGGGGCTCCGCGTCCACCACCGTCCCCGCGGACGGCCAGCACGGCCGCGCCCGAGCGCAAGGCCGCCAGATGGGCGTGCAGGTACTGCTCCCATGGCTGGGTCGAGAGCTGGGCGGCGACCAGCTCGCCATCCGCCCGGGCGAGCAGGAGCAGGGCGCGCGGGGGCACCGGCGCCTCGGTCGCACCGGGCAGTGCGCCGACCGGCCTGCGAGCTGACCGTGCCTGCATCGTCCACCTCCACCACAGTTGTCCCCATGATCGAACAGATGTTCGACCTTCGTCAAGGCCTGCTCCAGTCTGACCCCGACCACCCACACGGGGGGTGACCTACCGTGGAACGCATGGCGCGCACCGACCGACGATCTCCTCGACGGGGCACGCCCCCGGCCCGATGGCCGGACGAGGCCGTGCCCATCGACACCGGGACCGCGCAGGTCGTCGTGCGTGCCGACGACCCCACGGGCGCGACCCTGATGGTGAACGGGGTACCGAGCTCGTTCCTCGACCTCGCCGACCCGAGCAGGCTCGAGTTCGAGTACCAGCAGCAGATGGCGGCGCTGGTCGGCGCGCTTCCGCCCGGGCCGCTGCGGGTGCTGCACCTGGGCGCCGGCGCCTGCGGCCTCGCGATGGCCCTCGACGCGGCGCGTCCCGGCTCGCACCAGGTCGCGGTCGAGATCGACGTCCGGCTCGTGGAGCTGGTCCGCACCTGGTTCGACCTGCCGCGCCCCCCACGGCTGCGGCTACGCACCGGCGACGCGCGGGCGCGGCTCGAGGCGACCGGAGACGCCTCGACCGATGTCGTCGTGCGCGATGCGTTCGACGGCGACCGGGTGCCCCCGCACCTGTGCACCGTCGAGGCGGCGGCGGCGGTCGGACGCGTGCTGCGACCTGGCGGAATCTACCTGGCCAACTGCGCCGACCGCCCGCCCCTGCCCCTGGCCAGACGCGAGGCGGCGACCCTCAGCCAGGTCTTCGCCCACGTCGCCATCGTCGCCGAGCCGGCCGTGCTGCGCGGGCGCCGCTACGGCAACGTGGTGCTCGCGGCGACGAACACGCCGGGTCTGCTGGATGCGCCGGGGGTCGAGCGAGCGCTTCGTGGCGCACCGATCCCGGCCCGGCTCGTGGTCGGCGACGCCCTCCGGGACTTCGTCGCCGGCGCCCTCGTGCTCACCGACGGTCAGGGCGCGGCCGGCGACCGTCAGGTGCACGCGGTGGACGCCCGGCCTGAGCCCGGCCGTACCTCGGGGCCGTCACGGCAGTGACGGCCCCGAGGCGGACGATCACAGCGGCCGGACGTTCTCGGCCTGCGGGCCCTTCTGCCCCTGGGTGATCTCGAACTCGACGCGCTGGCCCTCTTC
>JAHIJU010000312.1 GCA_018898235.1 Actinomycetota bacterium
AGGTCGCCGAGCGGGCAGGCGTGCGACCCGGCGTCGTGCACTACCACGTGCACAGCATCGACGAGTTACGCCGCCTCGCGGCCGTCCGGGGCGTCGAGGAGTTCTTCGGCGAGCCGGCCGAACGGACCCTCGCCGGCGCCCACCCCGGGCTCGACGTCGCCGAGCTGCTCGCCGCGCTCTCCCCGGCCGACCCGCAGGACCCTCGCCTCCTGCTGCTCTACGAGTCCCTCGTGGCGGCCGCCCGGGACGACGAGCTGCGCACAGCGATCGCCGAGACGATCGGCGGGTTCCGGGCCCGGGTCATCACCTGGCTCACCGAGCTGGGCGTCACGGACCCGGTGGCCGTTGCGGTGACGCTCACCGCGGCGATCGACGGCTACCTGCTCCAGCGCGCCCTGGACCCGACGCTCGACCCGGCCCCGCTGGTCACCGGTCTGCGTCTGGTGCTCGGCGGGTTCCTGCCATCGGACGACGGCACCAGGCCCTGAGCCTCACGGCCCACCCAGCCGCGCCAGGGCCCCGAGCCCCGCGACCACCCCCGTCGAGAACGACGCCTGCAGCAGGTACCCGCCCGTGGGCGCCTCCCAGTCGAGCATCTCGCCGGCGACGAAGGTGCCCGGCATCGCCCGCAGCATGAGGGTCTCGTCGACCTCGTCCCACGCGACCCCGCCCGCGGACGAGATCGCCCGGTCGATCGGCATGGTCCCAGTCACCTCGACCGGCAGGGCCTTCACCAGGGCGGCAGCCTCGTGCGCACCGCCGGGCAGGCCACCGCCGGCCTCCCACAGCAACCCCGTCGACACCGCGTCCAGGCCGATCGCCCGACGCAGCCAGCTCGCGGCGGAGTCCTTGGGCCGCCGGTGCGCCAACCGGTCGGCCAGCTGCCCGAGCGACAGGTCGGGGCGCAGGTCGACCTCCAGCACGCACCGCCCGTCGGCGTCGAGCGCCTGCCGGATCGTCGCGCCGAGGGCGTACAGCGGACCGCCCTCCAACCCCGTCCCGGTGACCATCGCATCGCCGCGCACGGCAGTCCCCGGGCGGCCACGCACCGCGACCGCGACCGTCTTGAGCGGCACCCCGGCGAACCGGTCGGCGAAGCGCTGCGTCCAGCCCACCCGCACCCCGACGTTCGCGGCCCGCAGCGGCGCGACCTGCACCCCGCGCGCGGTGAACGGCCCGACCCACCCGCCATCGGACCCGAGCCGGGGCCACGACGCCCCGCCCAGCGCGAAGACCGTCACGTCCCCCGCGGCCTCGGTCACCGTCCCGTCAGGACCGGCGAGCAGCAGCGCGTCCGTGTCCGGCGCCCACCCGGTCCAGCGCTGCCGCGTCTCGATCCGCACCCCGAGCCCGGCCAACCGCGCCAACCAGGCCCGGACCAGCGGGATCGCCCGGAACGCCTGCGGGAACACCCGCCCACTCGATCCGATGAACGTCGGCTCCCCCAACCCGGAGGCCCAGGCGCGCAGCTCATCGGGGCCGAACACCTCGAGCACGGGCGCCAGCCGCCCGGCGCTGTCGCCGTACCGTCCGAGGAACGACGCCCGGTCCTCGCTGTGCGTGAGGTTGAGCCCGCCATGGCCCGCCAGCAGCAGCTTGCGACCCGGCGACGGCATCGCCTCGTGCAGCCTGACCTCGACGCCGGCCCGTGCGAGCACCTCGGCGGCCATCAGCCCGGCCGGGCCGCCACCGACGATGTGCGCGGTGCTCATCGCTGCGACCGCACGGTGACGACGGCGCAGCGGGGCATCCGGCGAACGTAGCCCACCGATGTCGGCGCCCGCGCGGCCCGGGTCGGCGCGACGGACCGCCGGGCGCCATCCGGCTGGCACCCTCCGACCGCCATCTAGGCCCAACGCCCGAGGCCAGCGCCCCGCCCACCCCCTACCGTCGCAACCAGAGGCCACCGTCGGCGCCCACGGGCTCCTTCCGGGGACACCACACCCCGCCCGCCGCCGGTGCTCCACGAGACCACCGGAGGTCGGACGTGCGAGAGCTGGACCCGAGCGAGCGGTTCGCCATCACGGTCAACAACCGTCAGATCGAGGTGTTCAGCGGTCTGACCATCCTGGAAGCCCTGCTCAAGGAGGGCATCGAGGTCCCGTCGCTGTGCCACGACATCCGGCTGACCAGGTCCAACGGGAGCTGCGGGCTGTGCGTCGTCGAGGTCGGCACCGATGACCCGCGCGACGTCAAGGCCTGCCTCACGCCGGTGAGCCCAGGCATGGTGATCGCGACCCACACCCCACGGCTGGAGGCGTACCGCAAGGTCCGGCTGGAACAGCTGCTCACCGACCACAACGCCGACTGCATCGCCCCCTGCGTGCAGGCCTGCCCGGCGAACATCGACATCCAGGCCTACCTGCGGCATGTGGCCGACGGGAACGACGAGGCCGCGATCCGGGTCATCAAGGACCGCAACCCCTTCCCCTCGGTCTGCGGCCGCGTGTGCCCGCACGCCTGCGAGGCCGCGTGCCGTCGCAATCTCGTGGACGAGCCCGTGGCGATCAACCACGTCAAGCGGTTCGCCTCCGACCAGGACATGGCCGCCGAGCACCCGTGGGTGCCGCGGATCGCGAAGAAGAGCAAACGACGGGTCGCGATCGTCGGCGCGGGGCCGTCGGGTCTGTCGGCGGCGTACTACCTGGCGCTGGCCGGGCACCATGTGACGGTCTTCGAGAAGCACACCTGGCCCGGCGGCATGATGCGGTACGGCATCCCGGAGTACCGGCTGCCGAAGGCCACCCTGGACCACGAGATCGCGCTCATCGCCTCGCTGGGCGTGGAGATCCGCACCCGCAAGGCGCTGGGCACCCACCTCAACCTCGAGGACCTGACCCGGGACTTCGACGCCGTCTACCTGGCGATCGGCTCGGGGCGGGCGACCCCGCTGCGCATCGAGGGCGAGAACACCGAGGGCGTCTGGCTGGGCATCCAGTACCTGGAGCAGGTCACCAAGGACATCGAGATCCCGCTCGGTGACACCGTCCTGGTGATCGGCGGCGGCAACACCGCGATCGACTGCGCCCGCACCGCGCTGCGC
>JAHIJU010000313.1 GCA_018898235.1 Actinomycetota bacterium
CACCGACCCCGCCACCGGGGCGCTCAACCCGATCGACGGCCTCCAGGTGGCGGCCGCGATCCAGACCCTGCAGCACTCGTTCTACGTCCAGCAGTACGACCAGGGTTCCGGCGGTGGCAAGAAGCTCTACGTCGTCGGATCGATCGCTCAGCGTTGGCGCGGCGCCGTCGGTACCGGCTCCGGTACGACGGGGTACCTGAAGAACTACACCTACGACGGTCGCCTGACCAACGCGCTGCCGCCGTACCTGCCACGGTGGAAGGATGCTCGCTGGTCGCTGAGGTCCAGCGGGGAGATCCCGACCGCGGACGATCTGAAAGGCTGAGGCGTGCTCGTCGCCTTCGCCGCCCTGGTCGGCCTGCTGATCGGGTCGTTCCTCAATGTCGTCGTCTACCGCGTACCGGCCGGGCTGTCCGTGGTCAGCCCGCCGAGCGCCTGCCCTCGGTGCGATCGCCCGATCCGGCCCCGCGACAACATCCCCGTCCTGTCGTGGGTCCTGCTTCGCGGCAGGTGCCGGGACTGCCGGGAGCCCATCTCACCGCGTTACCCGCTGGTCGAGGCAGGCAACGCGGCCTTGTTCGCGGTGGCGACCGCACTGACGGGGCCGACGTGGTCGCTTCCGGTCGTGCTCTACCTGTGCGGGCTCGGCGTGGCTCTGGCCCTCATCGACCTCGACGTCCACCGGTTGCCCGACGCGCTCGTGCTTCCGTCGTACCCGGTGGTCGCGGTGCTGCTGGTGCTCGCGGCCGCCAACCCGGGTGGGGGCTCCGACTGGCCGATGCTGCTGCGCGCGCTGCTCGGCGGGCTCCTGCTCGGCGGGATCTACTTCGTGCTCGCCGTAGCCAAGCCGGGCGGTATGGGGATGGGGGACGTCAAGCTCGCCGGTCTCCTCGGGGCGGCGTCCGCCGCGATCGGCTGGGGCGCGTTCGCGGTCGGGAGCTTTGCCGCGTTCCTGCTGGGTGGCATCGCCGGCATCGTGCTCATGGTCGTCGGCCGCGCGGGCCGGCGCACGGCGATCCCGTTCGGTCCGTGGATGCTGCTGGGCGCCGCTGTCGGCGCGGTCTGGGGCGAACCGCTGTGGGCCGCCTACCTCGGAGCGTTCTGAGTGCGAAGCCCCAGATCAGCCGTTCGGGGGGGCGGGTTGAGCGGGTCGCTCAAGGTCGGCCCTCGGGGGCCGATACACCGGGGGAGACCAGTTCCGGGAGGGGCAGCGGTGGGAACGACACGCGTCATCGGTTTGGACATCGGCACCACGACGCTGCGGGCCGTCGAGCTGCAGTTCGGCAACGGTGGCCCTGGCGGGACCGCGAGTCCGTCGCTGCTCCGCCATGCGGAGACACCGATCCCGCCGGGTGCGGTCCGCGACGGCGAGGTCGTCGAGGCCTCGATCGTGGTGGGTGCGCTCAAGGAGCTGTGGGCGAGGGGTCGCTTCACCTCGAAGGACGTCGTCCTGGGGGTGGGCAACCAGCGGGTGCTCGTCCGTGACCTGGAGATGCCGTGGATTCCACCGGCTGACCGCCGCACCGCACTTCCGTTCCACGTGGCCGACGCGCTGCCGATGCCGCTCGACGACGCGATCCTCGACTTCCTCCCCACCTACGAGGGCGATGACGGGGCCGGCGGTCAGGTGATGCGCGGCATGCTCGTCGCGGCTCAGCGTCGGACCGTCGAGACCAACGTCGAGGCCGCCGAGGCAGCAGGGCTGCGGCCGGTGATGGTCGACCTCAACGGGTTCGCGCTGCTGCGGGCCGTCTCCCACGATGAGCTCGCCGACCAGGTGGTGGCAATCGTCGACTTCGGGGCCTCGGGCACGACGGTCGTCATCGCCGACCGTGGCACGCCGCGACTGGTGCGGATGCTGCCCACCGGCGGTCTCGCGATCACGAGCACCCTCGCGTCCACCCTCCAGATCCCGACCACCGAGGCGGAGGCGATCAAGCAGGAGCAGGGCATGCTCAGCGAGAACGGGCCCGCCCGGGACGCCCTGGGCGGGTTGGTGCGTCAACTCATCGAGTCCGTCCGCAACACCTTCGTGTACTACGCAGGCAACCATCCGGGTGCGGGCATCACCACGACGGTCGTCACCGGCGGCGGGGTCGCCCTTCCTGGCCTCGGTCAGTACCTGGCGAGTGCGACGCGTGTCCCGGTCGTTCTCGGCGACCCGCTGGCTCGCCTCCGGCCCGACAAGCACCTCGACGGTGCGGCGCTCAGGGCCCGATCCGCCTCACTCGCGCTGTCGATCGGCCTGGCATACGGAGTGGCCGCATGAGCACCATGACGCTACGACGCCCGAAGCCCGCGGGGGCACCTGGGCGGGTGCCACTGCCGCGCGCTCAGGTCAACCTGCTTCCTCAGCACGTGCGGGATGCGCGCAGGGTGGGAGCTGCGCGACGCCTCCTGGGGCTCGGCCTCATCGGCCTTCTCGCGCTCGGCGCGGTCGGCTACGGCGCAGTCGTCTACGAGGGCCACGATGCCGCCGACCAGCTTGCCGCCGCACAGACGGAGTCGGCGCGGCTGGCGGCCGAGGAGAACAAGTACGCCGAGGTGCCGCAGGTCAAGGCCAAGGCAGCGCAGGTGAAGGTCGCGAGGATCGCCGCGACCTCCTTGAGCGAGATCCTCTGGCAGCCGGTGCTCGCCTCGTTCACGGCCTCGTTGCCCTCCGGCACGACCGTTCAGACGCTCACCGTCAAGCTCTCCGAGCCCACGACCACCAAGGCCGATCCGTTGGCCGTCTCGGGCGTGGCCTCGTTGCAGTTCACCGCGCGCTCGGAGACCGTGCCCGACGTGGCCGCCTGGATGGACAGCCTCGCTGCCGTCCCGGGCTTCACCGACGTGCGCATCTCCGCCGCGACGCAGGCCGACGACCAGGGTCACACCTACTACGACGTGCAGGGGACGCTCCAGCTCTCGGATGCGTTGCTGGCGCACCGGTTCGACCAGACAGGGGGCAAGTGATGGGCCTGACTAAGCTGCGCACCTGGGTACTC
>JAHIJU010000314.1 GCA_018898235.1 Actinomycetota bacterium
GACGCTGCGCGGGTTCACCGTCGGCTTCCACACCGAGCTGTACCCGCAGTTCGTCCGAGACATGACCGGCTGGCTGACTTCAGGTGCCGTCGTGTTCGACGAGACCGTCGTCGACGGCATCGACCACGCCGTCGAGGCCTTCGACGCGCTCATGGCCGGGGCCAACGTCGGGAAGATGGTCGTCCGGATCGGCTGACCGGGCGACCACCCCGGACGTGCGACTACGGCCCGGTGCAGCGCAGCGATCCGTCGTCGGACGCCGGGCTGGTACAGGTCCAGCCAGCGACCGTGACCGCGACCTCCGCGACGTCCGGCGCGGAGGCGGTGAGGGTCGAGGCGACGGTCCCCGTGCCGTCGGCCGACCAGACGGCGCTCGCCACCGTGGCGCCGGCGGCGCGCACGGTCGTGGACCCGGCCGCGAACGGCTCGAAGCCCTTGCCGGCGACCGTGACGGTCACGGTGTGCTGGGCGGGGTCGGTCGACGTCGGCGGGGTCAGCACCCGCTCCACCGCGACCTGTGGTCTGGCCGCCTCGCCGCCGACCACGGCCCAGGTCACGGCCGAGGCCGCCAGGATGACCCCTGCGGCGAAGACCCAGGTGGCGGTGGCGACCGCCAGTCCACGCCAGGCGGCGCGCGTCCGGTACCACTCCTGCACCGCAAGCAGGTTGCCGACGGCGAGCCGGCGCAGCCAGGTGAGCTGGGCGAGCACCGCCAGCACGACGGCCAGCAGCACCGCGACCACGGCCGCGACGGCGAGCGCTCGCGGCCCGCGCGACGTGGTGAGACTCGCCGTCGTCACCAGCCCGCCGGCGGCCACGAACGTCGCGATCAGCGACACCTGGGAGATCAGCCGGGTGGCGTGCGCGTCGATGCGGGCCAGGGTCGCGGCCGGGCTCAGCGTCGCGGCGAGCTCGGTGAGGGCTGCGGACTGCGCGGTCGGCGGGCCGGTCGGGCTCATGGGCGCCACGTCCCCGAGGCGACCACCTCGTGCGGTCCGTCGTCCGGTCCGGTCCCGGGGCACTGGACGGCGACCACGAAGGCGGTCGGCCCCTTCGGCGGTGGCGCGTTCGCGGGCGACACCCGGCTGAAGCCGTAGACGATGGCGGGTTTGAGCGCCTCGACCTCGACGTCGTGGGTGAGGTCGATGGGGTGGAGGTAGCACGTGTAGGTCGGCGGGTCGAAGCGCGGCATCGGGCCTCCTGGTCGCCGGGGCCAGGCAACGGCCGACCCATTCGGCGAGTCTGATGCGCGTCCCGAAGGGCGGCAACCCGTCGGCCCGGGAACTCGGGTGCCACCCGGGCTCCTGATACCCCCTGGGGTATCCTGACGGGATGCGCCACCGGGCGCCTCACGATCGGGGAGCCGATGACTGTCTGGGTCCAGCTGCAGGACGCCGCACGCATCTGGCGGACCTGGCCCGCCCGTCGGCACCTGGTCACCGCGGGGGCCGCGCTGCTCACCGTGCTCGTGGTGGCCGTCCCGACCGCGATGATCCCGACCCCGGTCTTCGGCCGGGAGGTCGCCGTGACGGTGTGGGCCTGGCCGGTGCTGCTGGTCACCGCGGTGCTGTCGGGGGTGCTCAGCGCCTCGTACGTCGGTGGCCCCGCCACCGTCGTCGCGCCGCCGGATGCCGGACTGGCCGTCGGGCCGGTCGACGCCGGGGGCGAGCGCCCCGGCCGGTTCGGTGCGGCGGGTGGCCTGCTCACCTTCCTGGCCGTGGGCTGCCCGGTGTGCAACAAGCTGGCGCTGCTGGCCCTGGGCTACGCCGGTGCCATCCAGTGGTTCGCCCCCGTGCAGCCCTGGCTGGGTGCCGCCGGGATCGCGCTCCTGCTGTACGCACTCGTGCGCAGGCTGCCCAACGAGGCCGGCTGCCCGGTGCCTGCGCGAGGGGCCCAGCGCGTCGGCTGACGCGCCGGGCCCGCCGGCTCAGCCGCCGAAGGCCGCCAGGTGCTGCTCGCTCGCGCTGGTCAGCCGCGTGTAGGCGTGCTCCAGATCGGGTGCGGACAACCCGGTGCCCGCCTCGGCGAGCCGGGCGAGATCATCGCGTTCGACCGCCTGTCCGACGGCGTACGCCTCGGTCAGCGAGGCACTGCCCTGGGCGACCAGCTCGGTGTACATCGCGGCCAGGCCGGCGTCGGCGAACTCGCCGACGACATCGGACGACGGGTCGTCGACCCCGTAGGTCGCGGCCAGGGCACGCATCGTGGTCAGGTGCTGGGTCTCGGCAGCGGCGATCCGGGAGAACACCCGCACGTCGTAGGTCGCGGCCAATGCGGTGTAGACGTCGTGCGCGAGCTTCTCCTCCTCGATCATGAACGCCAGGTCGGCCTCCTGGGCGGCGGTGAGCGTGCCGGAGGCGTCGGCGGTGGCTGCCGGACCCGTGCCGGCCGCGCCACGCCCGGCGCCGACCGGCGTGCCCGTCCCGGTTCCGCCCCGCCCGACGCCGGCAGTCGTGCCCGACCCTGCTCCGCCCCGCCCGACGCCCGCCGGCGTGCCCGTCCCGGTTCCGGTGGGGCAGGTCGCCGAGGCCGTCGGCCGCGCATCGCCGAGGGGTCGCCCGTTCGCCGAGGCCGCACCGGCCAGGGTGCTCACACCGAGCATCCCGAGGCCGAGCACGGCAGCGCTGGCGGTCAGTACCACGCGTCGCACGTTCATCATGTCCTCCATCCATTCGGTTCCCCACGGTCCGGGGCCCGTTGGCACGAGGTTCGTCCGGCGGTGCGCAGCCGGTCCGCAGCCGGTGTGGAGACGGGATGGAGAACGGCGCCCGCCGTATCCGTGGCCGTGCTGCGCGGGCAGGATGGTGCCGTGGCGAGCGTGCTGGTGGTCGAGGACGACCGAGACATCCGTGAGCTGCTGCGTCGGTACCTCGAACGTGACGGGCACGGTGTGCTCACCACGGGTTCCGGTGCCGAGGCGCTCAACCTGCTGGCCGCGGGCGGGGTCGACCTGGTGCTGCTCGACCTCGGCCTGCCGGACGTCGACGGGCTCGATGTGCTGGCGGCCGCTCGGGACCACGAGCCGAGCGTCCCGACGGTGGTGCTCAGCGCGCGCGGCACGGTACCCGAACGGATCCTCGGCCTGCGTGCCGGGGCCGACGACTACGTGACCAAACCGTTCAGCCCGGCCGAGGTGGTGCTGCGCGTGGCGGCAGTGCTGGCCCGCGTGGGCGGGGCGGGCGCCGGTGGCGGGGCGGGAGCGTCCGCCTACGGCGACGGGCGGCTGCGGATCGACGAGCCGGCGCGGCGGGCGTGGCTGGATGACGGCGAGCTCGAGCTGACCCCGACGGAGTGGGGTGTGCTCGTCACGCTCGCCGGGACCCCCGGCCGGGTGTACTCCCGGTCCGAGCTGGTCAACCGGGTGCGTGGCTACGAGTTCGCCGGGTACGAGCGGTCCATCGACTCCCATGTGAAGAACCTGCGGCGCAAGCTCGGCGCCGACGCGACGGCGATCGTCGCGACCGTGCTCGGCGCCGGCTACCGGTTCGGCTGGACCCGTGACTGAGCCCCGGGCACGCTCCACCGAGCCGGTGCCGCCGGCGTCCGGACCGCGCCGGATCGCCCGGCTGGGGCCGTTGGGCCGTCGTCTGGTGCTCGCCTTCTCGCTGGTCAGCCTGGTGGCGGTGGTGCTGCTCACGGTGGCGGCCCGGGCCGCGGTGGACCGCGGGCTGACCGTGGCAGAGGCGGGCAGCCAGGTCGAGGTGGCTCAGCGGGTGGCCGCGACGGCCGGTGCCGCCTACCGGGCCGCCGGGGGCTGGGGGACCGCCGACCTGACGGCTGCGACGGACCTCGGCACCAAGGCCGGGTTCGCCGTGCTCGTGCGCGACCTGGACGACGCCACCCTCGCCAGCACGCTGCGCGGTCAGGGCGGGGCGTCACCCGGCGGTGGGACGACGGTCGCGGTGCAGGTCGACAGGGTCGTGGTGGGTTCGGTCTGGGTGGGGCAGCGCGGTGCGGTCTCGAACGGCGAGGCCATGGCTCAGGACCGGGGTCGGCAGGCCGCCTGGTCGTGGCTGGTGGTGGCCTCGGTGGTCGCGCTCGCGGTGGCGGTGCTCGCC
>JAHIJU010000315.1 GCA_018898235.1 Actinomycetota bacterium
GGGGAGAGCAGGACGGCGATGATGGCCGCGATCGGCAGCGGGCTGAGGATGATGCCCGCGGCGATCGGGATGAGCTGTGACAGGTCGTGCACGGGAGCGTCTCCTTGGCCGGTCGGACCCGGGGTTCGGGTTCGTTGCTGGCTCTGACGCTAGGAAGGGCCCTGCGGGCCGGACCGGGCATGGTCGGGTATTGCGACAGGGGCGCGGCGGGGGGTGCGCGGGCGATGTCGGGCGGTTCTCACGGCCTGGGCGGTCGGTGCGATGCGCGGCAGGGTGGGCTCAGGGCACCGTGACCTGGAGCCGGACCAGGGCTCCCACCTGCGACAACGTGAGGTCCAGGGCACGGGCGCGCAGCTGGTCGAGGCCGTAGCCCGCGGCGTCGCCCGGCGCGCCGGCGCCCGTGAGCACCCCGGGGGACTCGATCTGGACCGTCACCCGTCCGGCCCCCTGGGCGACCGCGCGCAGTCCCACGGTGGCCCGCGGTTCGGCGGCGTGGCGGGCGGCGTTCGTCAGCCCCTCGCTCACCGCGTCGAGCACGAGCTCGGTGCGCGCGGGGTCGGCGTCGAGCACCGGCCAGACGTCGTCCTCGACCTGCACGGTGAGGTCGAGCGCGTGCCGCCAGGCGCTGAGCAGGGCACCGAGCTGGTCGGCGACGGACGTCGGGCCCGGGGCGGGGTCCGTGGGTGGCCGGCCCGTCGCCGGCAGCGCGGAGCCGTGCCGGCGGTCGTCGGGCCCGGTGCCGTCTCGCCCTGTGCCGTTTCGCTCGGTGTTGTCTCGCGCTGTGCCGTCTCGCCCGGGGTCGTCGAGCAGGGCGACGACGCCGGCCAGTGCTTGCGACCAGCTCGGGCCGTCGTTCCCGCGGGTGAGCGCGAGGGCCGCCTGCACGCACTGGGCCTGGACGTCGGCGTGCAGCAGCCGGGCCACCCGGTGGCGGGCGAGGAGCAGCCGGTTGTGCTCGGCCAGGGACAACGCCCGGCTCTCCGACACCGCCTGGGCGAGCGCCTCCTCCACCACCAGCAGGTGCCGCAGCCCGGCACGTCCCGCCGCGACCGACAGCGCGAACGCCGGGTAGGCCACCACGCCGGTGACCAGCAGCGTGCCGGCGTTCCCGGGCAGGACGGCGGTCGCGCCGGCCGCGGTCACCAGGACGTCCCCGACCAGGACGTAGCCCAGCACCAGCGCGACGGGTCGCCAGCGGGTCGCGACCCGATGGGCGACCGCATCGACCAGCCAGTTGCCGACCGTGGCCAGCAGGAACGTGCCGAGCACCAGACGCGCACCGCGGGCGGGGTCCAGGTGGGTGATCGTGTACGGCACCCACAGCGCGGCGTAGACGGCCGCGGTCCCGCCCACGGGCGCGGCGTCGAGGAGCCCGGGTCCGGTGCGGTCGGCGGTCCGCTGCCGTGCACGCGTCGGCGTCCCGCCGGTCGGCGCCGCCAGGTGCGCCGCCGGACCGGGCGCCGGGTCCGCCGGGTCGTCGAACAGCTGGTGGCTGAGCGGACGGACCACCTGCTCGGAGAACGCGCGCAGCAGCTCGGCGGCCCGCACCGGGTCGTCGGTCCCGATCCGCGCATCGGGCAGGTGAGCCCGGATGGCGGTCCGGGTGCTGGTCAGCAGCTCGGCGGTGAGGTCGTCGGCGGTGCGGGCGTCGGTGCGGCGCTGGTCGTCCAGGGCCGTGAGCACGGCGCGCAGCCGGTCGGCCGCGGACCGCCGGGCCTGCACCGTGACGGTGACCCGGGCGATCAGAGCGAGCGCGACCGCGACGGCGACCAGGTTGGTGACCACCCGCGCCCAGAACGGGGACTCGTAGAGCACGAGCCCGGACCAGGCCGCACCGACCGCGGCGAGCACCGGCCGCAGCAGGCCGAGGACCAGCACGCCCACCACGACGGTGACGGTCCGCGCCCGGGTGGTCGCGGCACGGCGTTCGGCTGCCGCGGCCACCAGCCCCACCCCGCCGAGCAGCACGTGCACGGCCAGGGCGAGACCGACGCCGACGGCCCGGTCGTGGGCGGTGGTCGCCGAGTCGTAGCCGCCGAGCACGGTGACGGCGACGGGGAGCGTGGCCAGCCACGACCAGCGGGTGAAGAAGTGCCCGCTGCCGGCGACCCGCCCCCAGGCCGAGAGGCTGGACCTCACCCCGCGTCCGGCCCGCGCGGCCCGAACGTGCGGGTGTAGAGCTGGGCCGCGAGCACGCGGGGACTCGTCGACGGGTGGTTGGCGAGCCCGAGCCGATCGAAGGTGCGGGCCACCAGGCGCTCGACGGCGCGGGTGGTGCGGTCGGTGCGTCGGGCGATCTCGTCGTTCGAGTGGCCCTCGGCGATGAGCGCGAGCACCTCGAGCTGGCTGCGGCTGAGCGCGGCCAGCGGCGAGCTGTCGTCGAGGTCGGGGGTGTCGATGTACCCGGTGCGCACGGCGGCGTCGATGGTCGCCACCAGGTCGTCGGCCGAACCGAGCGCGTCCTTGCCGAGGTACGTCGCGCCGGGCAGCGGGTCGCCGCGCTGGGCGGCCGCGCGCGGGTAGTTGGTGAGGAACACCACGACGAGCTCGGGCTCGGCGGCGCGCAGGATCACCGCGAGCTGGGTGCCGTCCGGTCGCGAGCCCAGGTCGATGTCGGTGACCAGCACATCGGCGTCGAAGTCCTCCGCGGCCGCCAGCGCCGAGGCCGCGTCCGGGTGGTCGGACACCTCGAACCCCGCCTCGCGCAGGCTCCGCGCGACGAGCAGGCGCAGGATCTTCTGGTCCTCGACCAGCAGGATGCGACGGGACCAGGCTGCGGGCACGATCGAAGACTAGGTGCAGCACCGACCGTCGCCCCGGCCGCCGGGCCGGGTGTGCTCAGCGGGGGCCGAAGGTCGCGTCGAGGGCCGCCGCCAGATCCGCGACCAGGTCACCGGCGTCCTCGAGCCCGACCGAGAGGCGCAGGTGCCCCCAGCGCCGGAACTGCGCCGGGTAGGCGGCGACCCGCGGCCCCGAGGTCCCGACGTGCACGATGAGCGACTCGTCGTGCCCGAGCGAGACCGCCGAGGTGATGACCCGCAGCTGGGCGACGAACCGGTTCTGGGTGTCGGGGTCGCCGTCGACCGCGAACGCCAGCATGCCGCCGAAGCCGCGGCCGCCGAACTGCCGGACGGCGACCTCGTGCTGCGGGTGCGAGACCAGCCCCGGGTACGCGACGAACGCCACGCGGGGATCGGCCGCGAGGAACTGCGCGACCGTCAGCGCCGAGGCCTGGTGCCGGGCCAGGCGCAGCGGCAGCGTCACCGAGCCGCGCATGATGAGCCAGGCGTTGAACGGTGAGATCACGCCGCCCACATCCACCTGGGCGTCCGAGCGGATCGGGGCGATGAGCTCCCGGGAGCCGATCACGGCGCCGCCCATCGCGTCGCCGTGCCCGTTGATGTACTTGGTGAGCGAGTGCACGACGAGGTCGGCCCCGTCGGCCAGCGGCCGGTACAGCGGCGGCGGGGTGAACGTCGAGTCGACCACGAGGATCGCCCCGGCCTCGTGCGCGACGGCCGCCACTGCGGCGACGTCGGTGACCTTGGTCGTCGGGTTCGCGACGGCCTCGACCTGGACGATCCGGGTGGTCGGTCGGATCGCGGCGCGCACGGCGTCCACGTCGGTCGCGTCGACGAACGTCGCCTCGATGCCGTACTTGGCCGGGAGCAGCTCGGAGTACAGCCGGTAGGTCGCCTCGTAGGTGACGTCCCCGACGACGACGTGGTCACCGGTGCGCAGGTGGGCGAACATCACGGCGTGCAGCGCCGCGACCCCCGAGGCCAGCACCACGGCGTCCGCCCCGCCCTCCAGGGTGGCGAGCTTGCGTTGCAGCTGGCGCTGGTTCACGCCGGTGTTGCGGGTGTAGAGCGGGGTGTCCGGGTCCGA
>JAHIJU010000316.1 GCA_018898235.1 Actinomycetota bacterium
GGCGGACGCAGGTGAGCGTCGTGCTGAGCGAGCGGACCTGGGCATCCGTCCGCGAGACCAGCGGTTCGACAGCCGGCCTCGTCGAAGCGCTGGTCGACGTCCCGCCCGCCGTCGACGACGACGGATCACCCGTGCCTGCGAGCGAGCTCAGCCGGTTGCTGTGCGACTGCGACCTCACCCGGATCGTGCTGACGGCCGCGTCCGTGGTCACCGACCTCGGCCGGACCACCCGGCTGCACACACCGCGACTACGCAGAGCGATCGCCGCGCGGGACGGCGGCTGCGCCTGGGCCGGGTGCACGCTGCCCGCGCGGTACTGCCAGGTGCACCACCCGCAGTGGTGGTCCCGCGGCGGTGGCACGTCGGTGGACAACGGCGTCCTGCTCTGCTCGTTTCATCACCATGAGGTACATCGGCGCGACCTGGCGGTCACCCGGCATCCCGCACCCCCGGATCGGGCAGGGCCAGCGGGGTCACCCATCGCGGCCTACACGATCACCGAGGCATCCGGGCGGGTGCTCGCGGACTCGCGTGGACCGGTGGATGGAGCGCGCCGACCTGAGCCGGCCGACCCACCCGGGAGCTGAGTCCTGCCAGCGCGTGCGTGACAGGCGCTCTCGGAGGCCGTGAGGCTCAGCCGCCTGCGACTCCAGGCCATGCGCACATGAGTCGCGGCCTCAGAGCCGGTCGGCCAGCAGCTGGGCCAGGTGCAGCCCGTCGACCCCCGCGAGCTGGTCGGCCTGCGTCCGGCAGGAGAAGCCGTCGGCGAGGTACAGGTCGCCGGGGGCGGCGGCCCGCAGTGCCGGGAGCAGGGCGTTCTCGGCGACGGCCACGGAGACCTCGTAGTGCCCCTGCTCCATGCCGAAGTTGCCGGCCAGGCCGCAGCAGCCGGCCAGCTCGGTGATGGTTGCACCGGCGCCGGCCAGCAGTGCCCGGTCGGCCGTCCAGGTCATCACCGCGTGGTGGTGGCAGTGCGGTTGGGCGACCGCCGTCACGTCGGACAGGTCCGGCACCGTCCAGCGATCGCCGGGGCCGATCGGCGACGGGGCCGTCAACAGCTCGGCCAAGGTCCGGACCTCACGCGCCACCGCGACCGCACGCGGGTCCTCGGGCAGCAGGTCGTGCAGGTCCGACCGCAGCACCGCGGTGCACGACGGCTCCAGCCCCACGATCGGCACACCGTTCACCGCGAACGGGCCGAGCACCTCCAGCAGGTGCCGGAGCTGGGCGCGCGCCCCGTCGAGCTGACCGGTGCTGATCCAGGTCAGGCCGCAGCACGCGGCGTGATCGGGAACCAGCACCTCGTAGCCCGCGGCGCGCAGCACGCGCGCGGCGGCCTCGGCGACCTCGGGTGCCAGGTTGTCGCTGAACGAGTCGGCCCACAGCAGCACGGGAGGACGAACCGTGACCGGGGGGTTCGGCACGGCAGGTGAACCACCGGCAACTGGCCCGGGCGACACGGCACCAGCGGGTGCGGCAGCGGCAGGTGTGGCACCGGCAGGCGAACCACAAGCAGGCGAACCAGCGGCAGGTGTGGCACCGGCAGGTGAACCAGCGGAACCCGGCCCGGACGACACGGCACCCGCCTCTGCCGCGGGGACCACCCGCACGCCCGGCAGGCCGCGCGCCCGGGACCGGAAGGGCCGACCCGCGAACGTCACCATCTCGCGCCGGGTGTCCATCCCCCCGGCCCGCAGCACGAGCCTGGCAAGGGGTCGTGCACCGAGCAGCGTGTTCGCCACCGACGCGAGCCCCGGCACCCCGGTGAGCAGCCGGGCCCAGCGCGGCAGCCAGCCGAGCGCGTAGTGGTTCGTCGGCCGCAGCCGCCCGCGGTACCGGCGGTAGGTGACCTCCGACTTGTACCGGGCCATGTCGACCCCCGCCGGGCAGTCCGACGAGCACGCCTTGCAGCTCAGGCACAGGTCCAGCGACTCGGCGACCTCCGGGGCCGACCAGCCGCGGGTCACGAGCGTCCCGTTCGCCATCTCCTGCAGCACCCGCGCCCGGCCCCGCGTCGAGTCCTTCTCGTCCCCCGTCGCCTGGTAGGAGGGGCACATGAAGCCGCCCGACGCGGTGTTGTCGGCCCGGCACTTGGCCACCCCGACGCAGCGGTGCACGGCCTGGGTGAGGTCGCCGTGGTCCTCGGTGAACGCGAACCCGGTGCGCGCCGGCAACGGCCGGGCGTGCGGTCGGCGCAGATCGGCGTCCAGCGGCCGCGGGTCGACGAGCACCCCGGGGTTGAGCAGCCCGGCTGGGTCGAGCAGGTGCTTGAACCCGGCGAACACCTCCAGGGCACGGGCCGAGTACATGACCGGGAGCAGCTCGCTGCGCGCCCGGCCGTCGCCGTGCTCCCCCGACAGCGACCCGCCGTGCTCGGCGACCAGGTGCGCCGCATCGGTCATGAACGCGCGCAGCGCCGAGCCGTCACGTTCCAGCGGCACGTCGAGGCGCAGGTGCACGCAGCCGTCGCCGAAGTGCCCGTACGCCATCCCGTCGACGTGGTGGTCGGCCATGAGCGCCTCGAGCGCCCGCAGGTAGGCGCCGAGGTGCTCCGGCGGCACGGCCGAGTCCTCGAACCCCGGCCAGGCCTGCTCACCGCTCGCGGTACGACCGCCCAGCCCGGCCCCGTCGGCCCGGATCCGCCACATCGCCGCGGCCTGCGGCCCGGGCGGGAACACCCGGACGGCCGCGGTCCCCGCATCGGCCGCGAGCAGCCGGGCCGCCTCGGTCGCGGCCGCCACATCGGCCCCGCCGACCTCGACGAACAGCCAGCCACCGCCCTCGGGCAGCGGGGGCACGGCCGCCGCACCCCGCACCCGGCGCACGACGTCGACCAGCCGGGCGTCCATCCCCTCGATGGCCAGCGGGGCGTGCGGCAGCAGCGCCGGCACCGCATCGGCCGCGGCCGCCATGTCGGGGTACCCGAGCACGACGAGCACCGGCGCCGGCGCCTGCTCGACCAGCCGCAGCGTGGCGCCCAGCACGGTGACGACCGTGCCCTCGGTTCCGACCAGCGCCTTAGCCAGGTCGGTGCCGCGTTCGGGCAGCAGGTGCTCCAGCGAGTAGCCGGACACCTGACGCCCGAACCGCCCCAGCTCGGTGCGCAGCAGGTCGAGGTTGTCCCGCACCAGCGCGTCCAGCCCGCTGACCGCGCTCAGATCGCCCGCGCCCGCCGTGAACCGACGACCCGTGCCGTCCACCACGTCGAGCTCGATCACGTTGTCGGCCGTGCGCCCGTAGGCGATGGCGTGCGGGCCGCAGGCGTTGTTCCCGATCATCCCGCCGAGCGTCGCGCGGGTCCACGTCGACGGGTCCGGCCCGAACCGCAGCCCGTGCGGGGCCGCCGCCTGCTGCAACGTGGCCATCACCACCCCCGGCTGCACCCGGGCCGTGCGGGCCTGCGGGTCGAGCCCGTCGATCCGGTGCAGGTGACGCGCCAGGTCGAGCACCACCCCGGGGCCGATCGCGTTCCCGGCGACCGAGGTGCCACCGCCGCGGGCCGTGACCGGGACACCGGCGTCCCGGGCGACGGCCAGGGCCGCGAGCAGGTCGTCGGTGTCGAGCGGGGCGACCACCACCTGCGGGACGACGCGGTAGTTCGAGGCGTCGGTGGACATCTCGGCGCGGCGGCGGACGTCGTCCTCGACCTGCCCGGCGACCTCGCGACGCAGCGCCTCGACGAGGTCGGCGGTCTCGGCCGAGGGACGTTCACGGGTCGGCACGGTCACGGAGGGCAGTCTCGCATCCGACGTCGGACGACGGGGTCGACGTCCGTCCCGGGAGGGACCACGCCCACGCGGGGCGTCCGGGGCCCACACTCGACACGTCACCACCAGCAGGAGGGCTCCCCATGATCGGCCAGGCACTGCCCATCGTCCGACGGGTCGAGACGGGCCTCGGCGCACTCGACCTGATCGAGGACACCGAGACGACCGGTGACGGCCCCGCCGACCATGAGCTGATCCGCGGCTGGCAGGACCACGACGGGGAGACGGTGAGGACCGCTGTGTCCCGGACCGCCGAGCCGCTGGCGGAGGTGGTCCACGACCGACTCGTCGGCGCGGTGATGGGGCACCTCATGGCGACCGGCGCCGAGAAGGACGAGATCCGACGCGCCGTCGTCGGCCTGCGGGGCCTGCGCGCCGCGCCCGGGCCGGCTGCGCTGCGCGTCGACGGGGTGGTCACGGCCGGGGTGGTGCTGTCCGGCGCCGGGTTCCGGGTGGTGGGCGTGGTGGTCGAGGGTGTGACGTTGACTGCGGTGTCGCGCGCCGGGCTCACGCTCGCGGTGACCTTGGGCCCGTAGGCGGGCGACCCCGCAGCCCCCCTCGGCCAACGCCGCTCGCACCCGTCAGCGCGGCGCACCCGGGCGCGGCGCACCCGTCAGCGCGGCGCAGCCGTCAGCGCGGCGCACCCGCGAAGTCGAAGTGCCAGGGCTCGGGTTTGCTCCCGGTGTCGAGCGACCAGCCCGGCTTCACCCAGCCGTACTCGTCACTGTGCTCCAGCACCCAGGTGTGCTCGGCCGTGCCCGACCACCGCACGGCGCCGCCCAGGTCGACCGCGATGCCCAGTCCGTGGTTCGAGGTCCCGGGGTCGGCGCACATCGAGCCCTTCTCCTGCTGACAGCTCACCTGGGCGTCCAGGCTGCGGTAGGAGTCGGTGACCTGCAGATCGGTGCCGA
>JAHIJU010000317.1 GCA_018898235.1 Actinomycetota bacterium
GAAGCCGCCCAGGCTCGGGCCGTCGGGGCCGAGCAGCACCGGTGCATCGCCGGTGAAGTCCATGCCGCCCACCGTGTAGGGCGTGTCGTGGATGTTCGACGGGTGCAGCCCCGCCTCGCCGCCGTCGCTGCGCGCCCAGCGTGGCCGCGGCCCGACGAGCCGCACGCCCGTGCGGTCGGAGTTGAAGTGCACGGTGTGCTCGGCGCCCAGGATCGCGTCGACGTCCTGCGGTTCGAAGAAGTCCGGTGCGCTGTGCGGGCCGTCGAGCACCCCGATCTGCCAGGTCCGGCTGATCGTCGGCCGATCGTCGGCTGGGACGGGCGCCGGCGTTCCCGCGGGCGCAGCTCCGATCTCGAGCTCGTCGCCGGGGCGGAGCGCGCGACCGGCGTGCCCGCCGAACCCGCCGAGGGTGAACGTGGCCCGCGAGCCGAGGTAGGGCGGCACGTCGATCCCGCCGGCGACCAGCACGTAGGTCCGCAGACCGGCCGAGACGGTCCCGACGGCGAGCACGCCCCCCGCTGGGACGTGCACGGGCTCCCACATCGGGACGGCCCGCCCGTCGACGCTGACCTGCGCCGGGCCGCCGGTCACGCAGACGAGCGCGTCGACGCCCAGGCGCAGCTGCGGTCCGGTGACCGTGCACTCGAGCCCCGCGGTGCCCGGGTCGTTGCCCACGGCCAGGTTGCCGAGCGTGAAGCTGCGGTCGTCCATCGGGCCTGACGGTGGGACTCCGACGTTCCACATCCCGACGCGGCCCGGTGCCTCCTGGATGGTCGTGAGGAAGCCCGGGTCCTGGACCCGGATCGCCGCCGCCGGTGTGCTGATCTCGCCGGCGAGCGTCGCGGTCGTGTGCCGGCCGTCCGCCACCAGGTCGGAGCTGGCGATCGCGCGCAGCAGCCGCAGGTTGGTGTGCACGCCGTCGATGCGCGTGGCCGCGAGAGCAGCCTGGTGCCGGGACCATGCCTGCGCACGCGTGGCGCCGGCCGTGATGACCTTGGCGAGCAGGGGGTCGAACCGCAGCCCGACGCTCGTGCCGGCCGTGATCCACGTGTCGACCCGAGCGTCGGTGGGCAGCGTGAGGTGCGTGATCGTGCCGGGGCTGGGCAGGAAGCCCTCGCCGGCGTCCTCCGCGTAGACGCGGCTCTCCACGGCCGCGCCCGACACCGGCACCTCGCCCGTGGCGAGGTGCCGGTCGAGGAAGGAGGTGTCGCCGGCGCCGAGTCGCACCATCCACTCGACGAGGTCGACCCCGGTGACGGCCTCGGTCACCGGGTGCTCGACCTGCAGCCGGGTGTTGATCTCGAGGAAGGACGCCTCGCCGGTGGTCGTGTCGAGCACGAACTCGACGGTGCCGGCGCTCCGGTACCGGGCGGTGGCACCCAGCGCGCGGGCGGTCCGGTGCAGCCGGGTGCGCACGGCGGGGTCGAGCCCGAATGCAGGCGCCTCCTCGACCACCTTCTGGTTGCGGCGCTGCAGCGTGCAGTCGCGGTCGCCGAGCGTGACGACCCCGCCCTCGCCGTCGCCGAAGATCTGGACCTCGACGTGGCGTGCGTGCTCGACGAACCGTTCGGCGAACACGTCGCCGCCCACCGAGGCCACGACGCGCTGCACGGCGTCGAAGGCGGCGTCGAGCTCATCGAGCGTGCGCAGCACTGCCATGCCCTTGCCGCCGCCGCCTGCGGCTGCCTTGAGGATGACCGGCAGCCCGAGTGCCTCGATCTGGGTGCGGGCGTCGGCCAGGTCGTGCAGCGCTCCGGTGGCCGCCGCGGTCGGGACGCCGGCGGCCAGGGCCGCGTCGCGGGCTGAGCGCTTGTCGCCGAAGGTGGTGATCTGCTCGGGGCGCGGCCCGAGAAACACCAGCCCGGCGGCCTCGACCGCCGCGGCGAATGTCGCGTTCTCAGACAGGTAGCCGTAGCCGGGGTGCACGGCCCAGGCGCGCTGCGCGAGGGCGACGGCGACGATCTGGTCGAGATCGAGGTAGGGGTCGAGCTCGCCACGACGCTCAAGGCGGACCGCGGCATCTGCTTCGTGCACGTGTCGGCTGCCCTGGTCGTCGTCGGTGTAGACCGCCACCGTGCGCCCGCCCCAGGCCCGGACGGTCCGGGCGATGCGACATGCGATCTCGGCGCGGTTGGCGATCAGGACCGTGCGATCGGCGCCGTTCGACGCGTCGGCGTCGTCGGTGGAGGTGGGGGCGGTGTGCATGCTGCGAATCTATCGGACGATAGGTAAACCGCGTGTGTCGGGCGTGTTCCGTTCCTGTGGCGACCAGCCCGGTGCCGCGCGCACCGCTCGCTGGTCGAGCGGGTGATCGCACCATCGGGCGCGCGCCTCGGTGCCGGGGCAGGGCCGTCGGGCGCCCGTGGAAGACTGACCGCATGATCGGCTTCGATACCCTCACCGGCGGCCAGGGCCCGTGCACACGCGCACGGACGAACCTCGTGGGGCCCCTGGTGCGGGCATGAGCCGCGACGGCGCAGCGCACCAGCGCGACGAGGACGGCGCGGCCGCCCGGGCCGCGGCCGACGGGATCTACCGGCAGATCCTGCAGCGGGCCCCTGAGCACGACATCGACCCGACGCTGGACCGGGTCCTGGCGGTCTGCGACCTGCTGGGCAACCCGCAGCGGGCGTACCGCGTCGTCCATCTGACGGGCACCAACGGCAAGACCTCGACGGCGCGCATGATCGAGCGGCTGATCCGCGAGCACGGGCTGCGCACGGGCCGGTTCACCAGCCCGCACCTGACCAGGGTCAACGAGCGCATCGCGATCGACGGCGAACCGATCTCCGATGCGAGGTTCGTCGAGGTCTGGGCGGACGTCGCCCCGTACATCGACATGGTCGACGAGCGCTCGGCGGCCGCGGGCGGGTCACGGTTGTCCTTCTTCGAGGTGTTCACCGTGATGGCGTTCGCCGCCTTCGCCGACACACCCGTGGACGTCGCCATCGTCGAGGTCGGGCTGGGCGGTCGCTGGGACTCGACGAACGTCGCCGATGGTGACGTCGCCGTGATCACGCCGATCGCCATGGACCACGAGCGCTACCTCGGTGACACCCTCGTCCAGATCGCCGGTGAGAAGGCGGGCATCCTCAAGGAGGGCGCGACCCTGGTCCTGGCCCGTCAGGAGGAGTCGGTCGAGGGCGTCGTGCTGGCACGCGCCGCCGAGCTCGGGGTGCGGGTGGTGCGTGAGGGCGTCGACATCGACGTGCTCGAGCGGACCGTCGCGGTGGGCGGGCAGCTGGTCAACCTCCGCGGTCTCGGTGGTGTCTACACCGAGGTGTTCGTGCCGCTGTTCGGTGAGCACCAGGCGCACAACGCACTGCTCGCGCTGGTCGCGACCGAGGCGCTGCTGACCGGGGGAGCGGCCCTCGACCCGGGTGCGGTCGAGGTCGCGTTCGCCGATGTCTCCTCGCCCGGCCGGTTGGAGGTGGTGCGCAACAGCCCGACGATCGTGGTCGACGGCGCGCACAACCCGGCGGGCGCCGCAGTCCTGGCCACCGCCATCGATGAGGCGTTCGCCTTCACCCGGGTCGTCGGGGTCGTCGGGGTGATGGCGGACAAGGACGTCGAGGGCATCCTGGCGACGCTCGAACCGATGCTCGCCGAGATCGTGGTGACGGCGGCCGGTGGTTCACGCGCGATGGATCCCGATGATCTGGCCGAGGTCGCACGGGAGGTGTTCGGCGAGGATCGCGTCCACGTCGCCTACCGCCTGGACGATGCGATCGACCAGGCCGTCCAACGGGCCGAGAGCGAGGTCGACCGCGGAGCCGCCGTCCTGGTGACCGGTTCGATCCTGCTGGTGGCCCAGGCCAGGGTCCTGCTCGGTCGCGGCTGAGCCACCCGGCGCGCCGGCCGGGCGGCCACCGGGGTTGCCCACGGGTCGGACCGCCTGGCCCGGCCGTGGGCGCCCGGCCGGGGAGCCCGGGCACCGGTGCACGAACGTGCATCTGTGGCGCACGCTCTCCCCTTGACCGTCGAGACCTGCTGGCTGAGGGTGGGCACGGCGGGACGATGCGGTCCCGCCGACCCGTGCCGGCGTGCTCGCCGCGAGAAGGGATCGGCCGTGAAGAAGCTCATCAACGACCCGCAGAACGTCGTGACCGAGTCGGTCGAGGGATTCGTCCTCGCCCATGCAGACATCGTCACCAAGAATGACGACCCGTTGTTCGTCTCCCGTGTCGGAGGGGCCGTCCAGGGCAAGGTCGGGCTGGTCAGCGGCGGTGGCAGCGGCCACGAGCCGTTGCACGCCGGGTTCATCGGTGTGGGCATGCTCGATGCCGCCGTCCCGGGGGCGATGTTCACCTCGCCGACGCCCGACCAGATCGCACCCGCGCTGCAGGCCGCCGATGGCGGCGCGGGCGTGCTCGCGATCGTCAAGAACTACACCGGTGACGTGCTCAACTTCGAGACCGGTGCTGAGCTCGCGGATGCCGAGGGTGTCGAGGTCGCCACGGTCATCGTCAACGACGACGTCGCGGTCGAGAACTCGACCTGGACGGCCGGGCGGCGTGGGGTCGCCGGGACGGTTCTCGTCGAGAAGCTCGCCGGCGCCGCCGCTGAGCGGGGCGACGACCTGGCGACGGTCACCGCGATCGCCCAGCGGGTGATCGACAACGTCCGCACGATGGGCGTCGCCCTCACCGCCTGCACGGTGCCGCACGCGGGCAAGCCGAGCTTCGACCTGCCCGAGGACGAGATCGAGATCGGCATCGGCATCCACGGTGAACCGGGCCGGCACCGCATCCCGCTCGCCCCGGCCGACGAGATCACCGCCACGCTCCTCGACGCTGTCGCCGACGACCTCGCGCTCGCGGCCGGTGAGCAGGTGTTGCTGCTGGTCAACGGCATGGGAGGCACCCCGGCCTCCGAGCTCTACATCGTCTATCGTCAGGCTCGGGCGCTGCTGGAGGCTCGGGGCGCACAGGTCGCGCGCTCGCTCGTCGGCAACTACACCACCTCGCTGGAGATGCAGGGCGCTTCGGTCACGGTGCTGCGCCTCGACGACGAGCTCACCGGTCTGTGGGACGCTCCTGTGCACACCGCGGCGCTGCGGTGGTGACGAGCGCGAAGGAGTCGGCATGACGCTGGACGTGGACTGGGCGGTCCGCTGGGTGCGCGCGAGCGCGGCGACGGTGACCGAGCACCGCGAGGAGCTCATCGAGCTGGACCGGCAGATCGGCGACGGTGACCACGGGGAGAACCTGACCCGCGGCTTCACGGCCGTCATCGCCAAGCTCGATGCGCTGGACGCGCCGCCGGAGCAGGTCGGCGACGTGCTCAAGCTCGTGGCGACCACCCTCATGTCGACGGTCGGCGGGGCGGCCGGTCCGCTCTACGGCACGGCCTACCTGCGAGCAGCCAAGGTGACCGCGTCGGCGCAGCTCAACAGCGCCGGCGTGGTCGCCCTGCTCGAGGCCGCGACCGAGGGCATCGTCGCCCGCGGCAAGGCCCGGCCCGGGGAGAAGACCATGGTCGACGCGTGGACCCCGGCCGTCGCAGCGGCGGTCGCCGCGGCCGATGCCGGCGCCCCGCCGAGCGAGGTCCTGGCCGCAGCGGCGGCCGGCGCCGCCGAGGGGGCGCAGGCCACGATCCCGCTGCTCGCGACCAAGGGGCGGGCCAGCTACCTGGGGGAGCGGTCGATCGGCCACCTCGACCCCGGTGCCCGGTCCACCGAGCTCATCCTGGCGGCCGCCGCCGGCGCGGCGGTCGACTGATGGGCCAGCTCGTCTCGCTGGTCATCGTCTCGCACTCCCGTCAGCTGGCGGCCGGCGTCGCCGAGCTGGCCGCCCAGATGGCGCCCGCGGTCACGATCCTGGCCGCTGGCGGCCTGCCGGACGGCGGGATCGGCACCTCGTTCGAGGCCGTGCAGTCCGCGTTGGAGCAGGCGACCTCGCAGGGCGGGCAGGCCGTGGTCCTCACCGACCTCGGCTCCGCCGTGCTGACCACGGAGTCGGTGCTGGAGTTCCTCGAGCCGGAGGTGGTCGAGCGGATCCTGCTCGCGGACGCCCCCCTGGTCGAGGGCGCGGTCGCCGCGGCCGTCGAGGCGGAGAACGGTGCCGATGGTGCGGCCGTGGTCGCTGCGGCACAGGCCGCCGGTGCGCTGTTCGTGAGCTCACCGCCGACCGGGCCGATCGCTCCGACGTCGGTCGCCGACGAGGTGGCGGCCACGGTCGTCGTGCGCAACGCGATGGGCCTGCACGCCCGCCCGGCGGCGCTGCTCGCGCGGTCGATGGCGGCGCTGGACGCGCAGGTCACGATCGATGGGGTCGACGGCGCCTCCGTGCTCGCGCTCATGGCGCTCGGTGCGACCCGCGGTCGTGAGCTCACGATCCGGGCGAGCGGCGCGCACGCCCGCGAGGCGGTCGACACCGCGGTGTCGATGATCGAGGACGGCTTCGGCGAGCAGTGAGCGTCGATCCGGCAACGCCGCCGACCGCTGTGTCGGCACCTGCGCCCGCCCGCAAGCGGCCGGCGAAGCAGATGTTCGCCTCGACGGTGCTCGGGCTGGAAGCCCTCGTGGTGTTCTTCGCCACGCTGGTCGCGTTCGGGCTGCGGGTCGCACCACCGGGGGTCGTGTGGACCGCGGGCGCGGTGCTCGCGGTGGCGCTCGTGCTGATGGCGGGGTCGGTGCGCCGGCCCGGCGGCTACCTCGCCGGTTCGGTCGGCCAGGCGTTCCTGGTCGCGGCCGCCCTGGTGGTGCCGTTGATGGCGGTGATCGCCGTCATCTTCGTGGTGCTGTGGGTGCTGGCCCTCGTGCTGGGCGGTCGGGTCGACGCCGAGCGGGCCGCGTGGGACGCCGAGCACGTCGCGCCGGCCGATGCCCCGGGTGGGCCGGCCCCGGCCCGGTAAGGTCGGCGCCATGAACGACCTTCAGCGCACCCTTGTCCTGGTCAAGCCGGACGGTGTGCGGCGTGGGCTGTCCGGTGAGGTGCTGCGGCGGATCGAGGCCAAGGGCTACCGCCTCGTCGAGGCCCGGCTGCGCACCGCGGACGAGTCCCTGCTCGCCGCCCACTACGCCGAGCACGCGGGCAAGCCGTTCGTCGGCCCGCTCATCGCGTTCATGGCGTCGGGACCCGTGCTCTCCCTCGTCGTCGAGGGCTACCGGGTGATCGAGGGTGTCCGGGCGCTCGCAGGGGCGACGGACCCGACGACGGCCGCACCGGGGTCGATCCGCGGGGACCTCGCGGCGGACACGGGCGCGTCGGTGATCGAGAACATCATCCACGCCTCGGACTCACCGGAGTCCTCGGCCCGGGAGATCGCGCTCTGGTTCGGCGGGCTCGACTCCTGAGCGCTCGGCACCCCTCCTCACCAGCGCGGTCCCGGCAGACACCTAGGCTCAGCACGTGCACCTCAAGACGCTGACCCTGCGCGGGTTCAAGTCGTTCGCCTCGGCGACGACGCTGAGCTTCGAACCGGGCATCACCTGCGTCGTGGGTCCCAACGGCTCGGGCAAGTCGAACGTGGTCGACGCGCTGGCCTGGGTGATGGGCGAGCAGGGCGCCAAGTCGCTGCGCGGTGGGTCGATGGAGGACGTGATCTTCGCGGGCACCTCGGGCCGCCCGCCGCTGGGTCGGGCCGAGGTGGCGCTCACGATCGACAACACGGACGGTGCGCTGCCGATCGAGTACTCCGAGGTCACGATCTCGCGCACGCTGTTCCGCAACGGCGGCTCGGAGTACGCGATCAACGGGTCGGGCTGCCGGCTGCTCGACATCCAGGAGCTGCTCTCGGACACCGGGCTCGGCCGCGAGATGCACGTGATCGTCGGGCAGGGCAGGCTCGACGCGATCCTGCGGGCCACACCGGAGGAGCGGCGGGGCTTCGTCGAGGAGGCCGCCGGCGTGCTCAAGCACCGCCGGCGCAAGGAGAAGGCGCTGCGCAAGCTCGACGCCATGCAGGCCAACCTGGTGCGGC
>JAHIJU010000318.1 GCA_018898235.1 Actinomycetota bacterium
GGGTGCGCCACCTTCCTCCGCACATCTCGTGGGGCTGGTCGGTGCGCGCCTGCGCGGCTCGTCTACCAACGTCAGAGAGTTAGCGGAGGACATGGCCAAGAAGGACGGTGTCATCGAGATCGAGGGCTCCGTGGTCGAGGCACTGCCGAACGCGATGTTCCGCGTGGAGCTGTCCAACGGCCACCGTGTGCTCGCGACGATCTCGGGCAAGATGCGCCAGCACTACATCCGGATCCTTCCCGAGGACCGGGTCGTGGTGGAGCTCACCCCGTACGACCTGTCCCGCGGTCGCATCGTCTACCGCTACAAGTGATGAGCAAGGACATCCGATGAAGGTCAAGCCGAGCGTCAAGCCGATCTGCGACAAGTGCAAGGTGATTCGCCGGCACGGTCGCGTGCAGGTCATCTGCGAGAACCCGCGGCACAAGCAGCGTCAGGGCTGACACCCCGACGCACCCCGGCCCGCACGGGCCGGTCAGCGCAGCGTCACGTCGTGCCTGGCACGACGAACCCCCGGTCGGAGGCTGGGGCCCGCGAGAACGCGGGACGACGGTGCGGCAGACCTCCGACGCAGTACAGGGAGCCGGAAGGCACATGGCACGTCTGATCGGAGTCGACCTCCCCCGCGAGAAGCGGGTCGAGATCGCTCTCACCTACATCTACGGGGTCGGCCGCACGCGCGCCGACCAGACTCTCGCGGCGACCGGCATCAGCCCGGACGTGCGCGTCAAGGACCTCACGGACGCCCAGCTGGTGACGTTGCGTGACTACCTCGAGGGCAACTTCAAGCTCGAGGGCGACCTGCGTCGCGAGGTCGCTGCCGACATTCGCCGCAAGGTTGAGATCGGCTGCTACCAGGGTCTGCGTCACCGCCGCGGGCTGCCGGTGCGCGGTCAGCGCACCAAGACCAACGCGCGTACCCGGAAGGGTCCCAAGCGCACCGTGGCCGGCAAGAAGAAGGCCGGGCGCAAGTAGCGCCCCCCGTAGACCTGAGAGAAGACGAGAATGCCCCCGAAGACCCGTGCTGCGGTGCGCAAGCCGCGCCGCAAGGAGAAGAAGAACGTCGCCTACGGGCAGGCGCACATCAAGAGCACGTTCAACAACACGATCGTGTCGATCACGGACCCGTCCGGTGCGGTCATCGCCTGGGCGTCCTCCGGCCAGGTCGGTTTCAAGGGCTCGCGCAAGTCGACCCCGTTCGCGGCCCAGCTCGCCGCCGAGGCCGCTGCGCGTCGCGCCCAGGAGCACGGCATGCGCAAGGTCGACGTGTTCGTGAAGGGCCCCGGCTCCGGCCGTGAGACCGCGATCCGCTCGCTCACCGCGACCGGTCTCGAGGTCGGCTCGATCCAGGACGTCACTCCCCAGGCCCACAACGGCTGCCGTCCGCCGAAGCGCCGCCGCGTCTGACCTCTCAGCCGGTGCCAGGAGGAGTCCTGGCACCGGCTCGAACTGCTGTCCGGTGGACCGAGACCGGGCGGCGTGCACTGAACCTGCGGGGCGTCATATGGCGGACGCCCGCTGAGAGGAACCACACCGTGCTCATCGCACAGCGCCCCACCCTGACCGAAGAGGTCGTCTCGGAGCACCGTTCGCGGTTCTCCATCGAGCCGCTGGAGCCGGGCTTCGGCTACACGCTCGGCAACTCCCTGCGCCGCACGCTGCTGTCGTCCATCCCGGGCGCCGCGGTGACGAGCATCCGCATCGACGGCGTGCTGCACGAGTTCTCCACCGTGCCGGGTGTCAAGGAGGATGTCACCGAGCTCATCCTCAACATCAAGAACCTGGTCGTCTCCTCGGAGAACGACGAGCCGGTCGTCATGTACCTGCGCAAGCAGGGGCCGGGCGCGGTGAGCGCGGCCGACATCGTTCCGCCGGCCGGTGTCGAGGTGCACAACCCCGACCTGCACCTGGCGACGCTCAACGACAAGGGCAAGCTGGAGATCGAGCTCACGGTCGAGCGCGGTCGTGGCTACGTGTCGGCGAACCAGAACAAGGCGTTCGACGCCGAGATCGGCCGGATCCCGGTCGACTCGATCTACTCGCCGGTGCTCAAGGTGACCTACAAGGTCGAGGCGACCCGCGTCGAGCAGCGGACGGACTTCGACAAGCTCGTCGTCGACGTCGAGACCAAGCCCGCCATCAGCCCGCGTGACGCGCTCGCCAGCGCAGGCAAGACTCTGGTCGAGCTGTTCGGGCTCGCACGGGAGCTCAACGTCGAGGCCGAGGGCATCGAGATCGGCCCGTCGCCGACGGATGCCGCGCTCGCTGCCGACCTGGCGCTGCCGATCGAGGATCTGCAGCTCACCATCCGGTCGTACAACTGCCTCAAGCGCGAGGGCATCCACTCGGTGGGCGAGCTCGTGGCCCGTTCCGAGGCGGACCTGCTCGACATCCGCAACTTCGGCGCGAAGTCGATCGTCGAGGTCAAGGAAAAGCTCGCCGAGCTCGGGCTCTCTCTCAAGGACTCGCCCCTCGACTTCGACCCCAGCACGACGGCGGGCTACTACGCCGACGACGAGGGTGACTTCGTCGACGACGAGCAGTTCTGACCTTCTCTCGACCTTCCCAAGGAGTGAACGACGATGCCCACGCCCACCAAGGGTCCGCGCCTGGGTGGCGGTCCGGCTCACGAGCGGCTGATCCTCGCGCACCTCGCGACCCAGCTGTTCGAGCACCGGTCCATCACCACCACCGAGGCCAAGGCCAAGCGGGTGCGTCCGCTGGCCGAGCGTCTCATCACCTTCGCCAAGCGTGGTGACCTGCACGCCCGTCGCCGGGTGCTGACCGTCGTTCGCGACAAGTCGGTGGTGCACGAGCTGTTCACCGAGATCGCCCCGGCCATGGCCGACCGCACCGGTGGCTACACGCGCATCACCAAGATCGGCCCGCGCAAGGGCGACAACGCCCCGATGGCGGTCATCGAGCTCGTGCTCGAGCCCGTCTCGCCCAAGCAGCAGGTCGTGCGCGAGGCGACGGCCGCAGCGGCGAAGGCGGCGCCCGTCGTCGAGCCGGTCGAGGCGACCGAGGTCACGGAGACCGAGGTCACGGAGACCGAGGCCACGCCTGCGCAGGACGCCGTCGAGGCGGCCGCGGAGCCCACCTCGGACGAGGCCGCCGACAAGGCGTGACGGACCGCACCTGACGCCGAAGGGCCCGCGCCGACAGGTGCGGGCCCTTCGCCGTTCATGCGGTGTCTGCCGGTGCGGGCACGACCGGCCGAGACTCAGCCGGTCGGCCCGGCCATCCGGGTGAGGGCCTCCCCGAACCTGCGCGCGAGGCCGGCACCGCCGTCGGAGGCGGTGAGCAGCGACAGCCGGGTGTCCGGTGCTCGGTAGTAGACCCAGGGGCTCACCGGGTCGGCGATCCGGTGCTCGACCACGGCCAGCTCGCCGAGCAGCTGGAGGGCCGCAGGAACGGCCTCGATCCGCTCGAGCACGTGGACGGCGAGCAGGTGACGGTTCGGCGCGATGACCAGGACGCCGTGCTCGGGTCGCTCGATCCGGAGGGTCGCTGCCAGCAGACCGTCGAGCACGAGCAGCCGCGAGGCGCCGAACACGTCGTCGGACACGTAGGTCTCGATGCGTGCATCCGCACCGACCCGGAGCGTGCTGTGGCGCGGTGCGGGCAGCCGGGCGAGTCCCTCGACGGCGCGCTGGGCACACACCTCCCACCCGCCGTGCACAGCGGGGTCCAGCGGTCCGCTCACGGACTTGCCGCGAACCTCGACCATCACCTGGCGCAGCCCCGGAGCGATCAGTCGGCCGCGCGCGAACTGCTCGGTAGCGCCGTCCGCCCCGTGCAGCCCGCGGTCGGCGACGAGCCTCGCCACGTGCTGGGGGCCCTGGGCAAACCCGCCGAAAAGGGACACCCGGCCAGGGTAGGTCGGCCCGCGGCGCCCGTCACGAGCTGGGACCGATGATCACCCGGACGGTTGACCCGTGGGCTCAGGCGGCCTGCAGGCTCCAGGCGCGGACGCCGCCGACGATCCCGGCGGCGTTCGGCACGACGACGACGTCGTCCCCGAGCCGGTCGAGCACCTGGGCGCTCACCCGCCGCGAGTTGCCACCACCGAGGTAGAGGCGGTCCCAGGCGACCACCGGGCGCAACCCGTCGACCACACGGCGTACGCGACGTGACCAGAGCGCATCTCCGAGCCGTGCCCGCTCCGGCTGGCCGATGTACGAGTCGTAGGTGGTGGCCCGCGTCACCGGTGCGTGCGACATCTCGAGGTGCGGGGCGAGCCGCCCGCCGTCGAACAACGCCCAGCCCAGCCCGGTGCCGAGGGTCAGGACCAGCTCGACACCGGTGCCGGAGACGACCCCGGCGCCGTGCACCTGGGCGTCGTTCAGCACGAGGGTCGGCAGCTCGAGGCGCGCCTCGAGCAGCGCGCGGACGTCACAGCCGGCCCAGGCCGCGACCAGCTCGGGCAGCGCGGGGGTCCGGGGGCCGGCGCGGTTGATGTAGTGCGGGGTCGAGACGACCACGCCGTGCCGGATCATCCCCGGCATCCCCACGGTGAGCCGGTCGGCGCGGGGCAGACCAGCAGCCAGCTCGGCGATGGTCTCGACCAGCCTGACGGGCGGCAGCGGGTACGGGGTGGGGACCCGGACGGCCGGTGCGTGCAGCGTGCCCGCGGCGTCCAGGACGGACGCCTTGATGCCGCCGCCGCCGCAGTCGACGGCGAGGGTGAAGGGGTCTGTGGGCACGCCCCAACCTAACGCCGTTACGGTGGTGCGCCGTGACGACCCTGCGCCTGCGGCTCGACCTGACCTACGCCGGAACGGGATTCGCCGGGTGGGCCCGTCAGCCCGGCCTGCGCACCGTGCAGGGTGAGCTGGAGGCGGCGCTCGCGACGGTGCTGCGCATCGAGGACGGCGTTCGGCTGACGGTCGCCGGGCGCACCGACGCCGGGGTGCACGCGCGCGGTCAGGTGGCCCACCTCGACGTCGAGGAGGCGTCCCTGGCGGCGCTGCGCTCACGGGACGGTGCCCGCGGCCCCCAGGTGCTCGTGCGGCGGCTCGCGGGGCTGCTGCCCGAGGACCTGGTGGTCCGCTCGGCGGTGGTCGCCCCCGAGGGATTCGACGCCAGGTTCGCCGCGCTGCGGCGCAGCTACGCCTACCGGGTGCGCGACGACGAGGTGCGGCCCGACCCGCTCACCCGCGCGATGGTGCTCTGGCACCGGCACCCGCTGGATGCCGAGGCGATGTCGCAGGCCGCGGCTCCGCTCGTCGGTCTGCACGACTTCGCGGCGTTCTGCCGTCCGCGCCCGGGCGCCACGACCATCCGCACCCTGGAGGTGTTCGACTGGCACCGGGTCGACGAGGGCGCAGATGCCGGGTTGCTCGTCGCCCGGGTCCAGGCGGATGCGTTCTGCCACTCGATGGTGCGGTCGCTGGTCGGTGCCTGCCTGGCGGTCGGCCGGGGGCGACGGGACCCTGGCTGGCCCGCACAGCTGCTGGCGGACGGGAAGCGGCTGGCCACGGTGGCGCCGGCGCTGGGCCTGACGCTGGAGCGGGTGGACTACCCTCCCGACACCGAGCTGGTGCGGCGGGCGGGGCAGACGCGGGCCCGCCGTGCGGCCGTGGTTCCGGAGGGCTGCTGCGACTGAGCCCGTGGCCCGCCGGCCGGGGCCCGCGCCCGTCGGCCGCGGAGACTGCCGGGCTCAGCCGATCGCGGGGCTCAGCTCGCCGTGCCGCTGGCGCCAGGCGAGCGTCCCGGCGAGCGCACCGACCGCGACGAGTGCGACGGCCGAGGCGATGCTGCCGGAGAAGACGCCGACCACGCAGAATCCGGCGCTCAGCACGCTGATGGCGGTGCGGCTGCGCCGACCGCCACCGACCGCGATGGCGAACAGCCCCCAGGTCAGGTACCAGGGGAAGGTGCTGGGTGCACTCAACGCGACGACCACCAGGGCCCAGCCGACGCTCGCGTAGGCGTCGCGGTCGGTCGCCCGGCCGGTGGCCCGGAACAGCAGGGCAGCGGCGCCGAGCGCGCCCGCGACGGCGGTGACGGTGCGGCCGATCGTGAACGCGGTGCTCAGCCCGGGTTCGGTGATGTTCCCCGTGACCAGGGCGATGAGCCAGGACAGCCACGTGCTCGGTGCCATCCCGCCGCGGGTGGTGCCCGGCACACCGAGGGCGCCGACCCAGCCGAACGCGTCCGGGAGCAGGGCCCAGGCCGCCAGTGTGGCACCGGCGCCGGTGGCCAGGGCGCCCATCAGCATCCGACGGCGTTCGGTCGGCGCGGTGCGCCGCAGCGCGGCGAGCAGGACGTAGCCGACGAGCACCGCACCCGGCAGCTTGACGAAGCAGGCCAGGACAGCGGCCGCCATCGCCCACGAGGTGCGGCCACGACGCACGAGGAGCACGACGAGCACCGCCAGCCCGCCGACGATCACGTCGAGGTGCGAGCCCGAGACCACGGTCACCAGCACCACCGGGTTGAGCGCCGTCAGCATCACGGCGACGGCCTGGTCCTCGGGCAGCGCGGCACGGACGGTCACCAGGACGGCGCCCACCAGGCCCGCGACGGCCAGCAGCCGGACCAGGAACACCGCCGTCCCGACGTCGGGCCCGGCGACGGACGCCAGGAGTCGGAGCACCTCGACCTGGACCGGCCCGTACGGGGTCGGTGTCGTGCGCCACATGGGGCTCACCGCAGCGGCATACCCGTCCCCGAGGATGCCCGGGCCGATGTGGTACGGATTCAGCCCGAGATCGGCGAGCCGCCCGACGGCCGCGTAGCTGAACACGTCGAGGCTCCCCATCGGGCCGGTGAGCAGCAACGGGAACGACCAGGCGGCGGCGACCGCACCGAGCACGGCCACCTTCGGCCGGGCCGCGAACGGCAGTGCGAAGCAGTATCGGGACACTGTGAACCACAGCATGCACAGCAGCCCGACCAGCAGCAGCTCGACCGCCAGCCACCCGGCCGACGCGGCGGACCCCGTCGGCCACGGGCCCCAGGTGCTGGGCAGGAGGACGTTCTGGGTGAACCCGCCGTAGGACGCGGCGACGGCGGTCGCCGTGACGACGGCTGCGCCGGCCCCGGCGACGGTGGCCACGCGGACGAGGGGTCGCTCGACAAGCGCAGGTCGATCTGCGCCGAGCGCGAGCGTGCCGTCCATGCTCTCCCCTGAAGTGACCCCGTCCGACGTTAGCGGACACGAGGCTACCGGGGGGCGATGGTCGGCGGCCCGCGATCAGGCGTCGGGGTCGAACCGGCCGTCCGGATCGGCGACCACGTGGACTGCGGCCTCCTCGGCGCTCGCGGCCCCGCCGGCCAGGCCCGCGTCGACCGCGAACTGGTCGTTGACCCCGGCCTCGACGGCGTCGTCGTCCTCGACGAGGCGCCCGGCGCGATCCGGCTCACGGTTCGGCGCCGGGCGGGGCTCGGCGACCCAGACCTCCGGCTCCTCCTCGGCCAGCCGGCGGTCGAGCCCCTCGCCGTGGGCCTGTTCCCAGGCCGTCTCGCCCCAGCGGTTGGCGCGTTCGCGCTCGGGCGGGGAGTAGCCCTCGTCGAGAAGGTCCTCGACTCCGCGGTCGGCGAGGGTGTCCTCGGCCGACAGCTGGTCGGTCTCGCCCTCAGAGCCCAGTGCGGCGTCCGTGCTGGTGGCGGGTGTCTCCTCGGTCATGTCCCCACGGTGGCACTGCGCGGGGCTCGGCGCCACCGCCGGGGGAGCGGCAAATCCGGTCGCGGCCGGGGCGACGGGCCCGGCAGACTTCGGTGCATGGGTCATGTGGACGTCAACGGTGTCAGCGTGGTCCTGCCCGACGGTCGCCCGTTGCTCGACCGGGTGACGTTCCGGGTGGGTGAGGGCGCGCGGACGGCGCTGATCGGCCCGAACGGGATCGGCAAGTCCACCCTCATGCGCATCGTGTGCGGGGACCAGGTACCCGGTGCCGGGACCGTGACGGTCTCGGGCGGTCTGGGCGTGATGCGCCAGGACATCGGCCGCGTGACGGACTCCCGGACGGTGCGGGACCTGCTCGTGGACCTGGCCGCACCCGCCGTGCGCGCGGCCGGCGCCGAGCTGGCCGCCTCGGAGGAGGCGATGATGACGCGCGACGACGAGCCGAACCAGATGCGGTACGCCCAGGCGCTCGCCGACTGGGCCGACGTCGGCGGGTACGAGGCCGAGGTCGGGTGGGACCGGGTGACCGACGCCGTGCTCTCCGTGCCCTTCGAGCGGGCCCAGTACCGGTCCGTGCGCTCGTTGTCCGGCGGGGAGCAGAAGCGGCTGGTGCTCGAGGCACTGCTGCGCGGACCGGCCGAGGTGCTCGCGCTCGACGAACCGGACAACGCCCTCGACGTGCCGACCAAGCGGTGGTTGGAGGATCGCCTGCTGGAGTGCGGACGCACGGTGCTGTTCATCAGCCACGACCGTGAGCTCCTGGCACGGGTCGCGACCCATGTGGCGACCGTCGAGCCGACCGTCTCCGGCGGGCAGGTCTGGATGCACGGCGGCGGGTTCGCGAGCTGGGTGCAGGCGCGGCAGGACCGCCGTGACCGCCAGGCCGAGCAGGCCCGGCGGTGGGACGAGGAGCACGAGAAGCTGCGCACGCTCGTCGAGACCCTCAAGACGAAGGCCAAGTTCAACGACGGCCTGGCGTCGCGCTACTCGGCGGCCCAGACCCGGCTGGCGGCGTTCGAGAAGGCCGGGCCGCCGGTGGTCGAGGCCGAGCAGGCGACGGTCAACGTCCGGCTGACCGGGGGGCGCACGGCCAAACGGGCCGTGGTCGTGCGTGATCTGGGGCTGACGGGTCTGATGGAGCCGTTCGACCTCGAGGTGTTCTGGGGCGAGCGTGTCGCGGTCCTCGGTTCCAACGGATCGGGCAAGTCGCACTTCCTGCGGCTGCTCGCGGCCGGCGGGAGCGACCCGGTGCAGATCGGGGCGGACGATGACGAGGCTGCCGTGGACCCGGTCGTGCACACCGGCTCGGCGGTGCTGGGCTCGAGGGTGCGGCCGGGCTGGTTCGCCCAGAACCACAGCCATCCGGAGCTGGTCGGGCGGACCCTGCTCGAGGTGCTGCACCGCGGCTCGGGGCACCGGGCGGGGATCGGTCGCGATGCGGCCAGTCGCGCCCTGGACCGCTACGACCTGGTGGCGTCGGCCGAGCAGCGGTACGAGACGCTGTCGGGTGGCCAACAGGCCCGGTTCGGGATCCTGCTGCTCGAGCTGGGTGGTGCGACGCTGCTGCTGCTGGACGAGCCGACGGACAACCTCGACCTGCACTCGGCGCAGGCGCTGGAGAGCGGCCTGGACGCGTTCGAGGGGACGGTGCTCGCCGTCACCCACGACCGATGGTTCGTGCGCGGGTTCGACCGCTACCTGGTGTTCGGTGCCGACGGCCGGGTCGTCGAGACCCCCGAACCGGTGTGGGACGCCGACCGGGTGGCCAGGGTGCGCTGAGGGCTCTCGGGGTGCGGATCCGGGTGGGTTCAGTGGCGGTTCGCACCAGGGGCTCTCGGCGCGCTTTGACCCATGGGGTCGGCGGCAGGTAGCCTGGGCCGTCGTGTTGCGTCCCCGTGCGCGCCGGTGGCCTCTCACCACCGTGGCGCCGCGGATGGTCCGGTGTCCCACTCACCGGTCAGCGGATGCGCCGACACCGTACCGGTGAGCACGTCCAGCCACTTCTCGGACGAGCCCCACCGGCCACCACGCGAACGAGAAGGCTACGAAACGTGCGCACGTACACCCCGAAGCCCGGCGAGGTCGAGCGGAACTGGTACGTCATCGACGCGACCGATGTCGTCCTGGGCCGGCTTGCCAGCCAGGTCGCCACGCTGCTGCGTGGCAAGCACAAGGCGAGCTTCGCCCGCCAC
>JAHIJU010000319.1 GCA_018898235.1 Actinomycetota bacterium
ACGACGAGGTGACGATCCGTCCGGCGACGTCCGCCGACGCCGCCGGTATCGCGGGCGTCCACGTGCGATCGTGGCAAGAGGCGTACGCCGGCATCGTCCCGGCCGAGTACCTCGACTCGCTCGACGTCGTCGAGCGCACGAGCCGGTGGGCCGATCTCCTCGACCGCGGCCCGGCGGACCACGTGGCGACCTGGGTGGCCGTCGTGGGCTCCGACGTGATCGGCTTCGCCTCCGTCGGCCCGGCGCGCGACGAGGACGCCCGGCAGGCGGAGCGCGAGATCTACTCGATCTACCTCGACCCCGGGACCTGGGGCCACGGAGTCGCGCGTGAGCTCATGCGCACCCTCATCGCGCAGGCCGGCGAACGTGGCCTGCTGTCGCTGTGGGTCCTCGCCGACAACGAGCGGGCGCAGCACTTCTACCGCCGCCACGGGTTCACCCCGGACGGCGTGGAACGCTACGAGGAGGTCGGCGGCGCCGAGCTGCTCCAGGTGCGCTACCGCCGTTAGTCGTGCGGCCGCCCCGGCGCAGCACCCTGTGAACGCTGCGGTCAGCTCGGCACGCCGAAGTGGTCCCAGCCGCCGGACCCGACGATGGGTGCGACACCGCGCACGGTGACCTCGCCCCCCCGACCCGTGGGTGCTGCGGGCTCCTCCGCCGCCGCACCGCGCACGTGCCCGATCACCCGGAAGCCCTCCGGCAGCGGGGCGTCCGGTGGGAACGTCGCCAGCAGGCCGTGGTCCTCCCCACCGCTGAGCACCCACTCCAGCGCGCTCGAGGCGGTCGCCCGGGCGGCGTCGGCCAGCCGTGCCAGCTCGTCCCCCAGCACCACCTGCGGGTCGTCGAGCTCGATCCGGACCCGGGAGGCCACGGCGATACGTCGGGCGTCGCGCACCAGACCGTCGGACACGTCGAGCATCGCGGTGGCCCCGGACAGGGCCGCGGCCGGGCCCGACGGGAGGGGGCACACCGGTCGCAGGTAGGCCGCCACCAGCTCGTGGTCACTGTCGCCGAGCCCTGCGCGGAGCAGGGCGAGCCCGGCCGCTGAACGGCCGCGCACCCCGGCGTGCGCGAGGACGTCACCGGGACGGGCCCCCGAGCGCAGCACCGGCGGCCGCCCTTCGAGGTCACCGTGCGCCGTGACTGCCACCACCAGAGCGCCACCGCCCGACAGGTCCCCGCCGACGACCCCGACGCCCAGCGGGGCACACACCTGCGCGAAACCCCGGGCGAGGTCCTCCACGAACTCGACCGTCAGGTCGCCGGGCAGCACGAGCGCCACCACCAACGACGTCGGACCGGCCCCCATCGCCGCCACGTCGGCGAGGTTCTGCACCGCGGCCCGCCAGCCGACGTCGCGGCCCGTCGACCACTCGCGCCGGAAGTGCCGGTCCTCGACCAGCACGTCGGTGCTCACGACGACCCGCCCGTCGGGGGCGCGGACCACGGCGCCGTCATCTCCGGGCCCGACCAGGGTCTGCACCCCGAACGGCAGGAGCGGACCGAACCGGGCGAGCAGCTCGTCCTCGGAGCTGTCGGCCACGGTCGTCACATGCCCCACGCTAGACGGCCCGGGGCCCTGTCAGGCACCACGTCCGGCTACCGTGGGGGCGTGCATGTGCGTCGACGGCTCCTGGCGGCGGCGACGCCCTTGATGCTGCTGACGTCCTGCAGCGCCGCGGTCCCGGTCACTGCGGCGCAGGACGCGACCGACCCGACGTGCGCCCGGATCGTGCTGGCGACACCCACCCGGCTCGGCCAGGACCTCGACGAGGTGGCGACCACCGCTCAGGCGACGCGCGCCTGGGGCACCGTCGCCGAGCCCGTGGTGCTGCGCTGCGGCGTGCCCGTCCCCGGCCCGACGACCGATCGGTGCGTCACGGTCGAGACCTCCGGTGGTCCGAGCATCGACTGGCTGGTGGTGCCCGACGACGCGGCCGCGACGGCCTCGACCGGATGGACCTTCACCACCTTCGGTCGCCGGCCCGCGGTCCAGGTGTACGTCCCGGCCGCGGTCGCCGGCACCAGGTCGACGTCCTTCCTCGACCAGCTCGGCCCTGCCATGGCGCTCGCGGAGCAGACCGGCTCCTGCAGCTGAGGGCCCCGCTGCGCGGTCGGTGCGGTCGACCTAGCGCAGGCCGGTGGGCCGCGCCAGCGCCAGGCTCAGCAGCTCGTCCACCAGCTGCTGGTACGACAGCCCGCTGACCTGCCACATCATGGGGAACATCGAGTAGGGCGTGAACCCGGGCATGGTGTTGATCTCGTTGATCTGCACGGCACCATCGGGCGTCACGAACACGTCGACCCGCGCGATCCCCTCACATCCGATGGCGTCGAACGCCGCCACGGCCACCGCCTGGACCCGGGCCACGACCTCGGCGGGCAGGTCCGCCGGGCAGGCGAGCCGCACCCCGTCCGCGTCGAAGTACTTCGCCTCGTAGTCGTAGAACCGGTGCCGCGGGTCCGTCACGACGATCTCGCCCGGCAAGGAGGCACGCGCCGGTGCACCGTCGCGCCCACCGAGCACACCGCACTCGATCTCCCGTCCGACGACGGCCGCCTCGACGACGACCTTCGGGTCGACGGCCTGCGCGGTCGCGAGGGCGGCCGTGAGCTCCTCGGGGTCGTCGACGCGTGAGATGCCCAGGCTCGACCCGGCACGCGCGGGCTTGACGAACACCGGCAGCCCCAGCTGTGCGATCCGGTCGAGGACCGCCTGCGGGTCGTCGCGCCACTGGCTGGGCAGGACCACCTCGAACTCCCCCACCGGGAGCCCGTGACCTGCGAGCACGACCTTCATCATGTGCTTGTCCATGCCCACGGCGGAGGCCAGCACCCCCGCACCGACGTACCGCACGTCGGCGAGCTCGAGCATGCCCTGGACCGTGCCGTCCTCACCGAACGGGCCGTGCAGCAGCGGGAACACCACGTCGACCGCACCGATGCCGCGCGGCACCTTGCCGAGCTCGAGCGCCTGGACCTCCCGGTCACCGACGCCCTGGGGCAGCAGCACATGGGTCCGAGTGTCCTCGACCTCGGGCAGCTGGTCACCCCGGATCGCCCAGCGGTCCGGATCGTCCTCGGCGAGCACCCAGTGCCCGTCGCGGGTGATCCCCACCGCGAGGACGTCGTACCGCTCACGGTCGATCGCCCGCAGGACGCCGCCCGCGGTCGCACAGCTGATGGTGTGCTCCCCCGAACGCCCTCCGAAGAGCACGAGAACGCGAGGACGGGCAGGAGCCGGCTCGGCGACGACGGGGAACGGGGCTGGTGTGGCATCCATCGCGCCCGACCCTACCGTCGTCGGGCGTGCCTGCTGCGCCGCGTTCAGTGCTGCGCGCGTCCCTCGGCCCTGCGGGGGCGGGACAGCAGTCGCGGCGCCAGGTCGTCGAGCGGGAGGGTGCCGTCGAGCACCTCGACCACGCTCTCGGTGATCGGCATCTCGACGCCCAGCCGACGGGCCAGGTCGAGCACCGGTCGGCAGGTCTTGACGCCCTCGGCGGTGCCGCCGGTCGCCGCGACCGCGGCCTCCAGCGCAAGGCCCTGCCCGACGAGCATGCCGAGCCGATGGTTGCGGGAGTCCGGGGACGCGCAGGTGGCCATCAGGTCACCCATCCCGGCCAGCCCGCCGAAGGTCTGGGCGTCCGCCCCGAGGGCCAGACCGAGCCGGGTGATCTCGGCCAGGCCGCGGGTGATCACCGTCGCCATCGTGTTGAAGCCCAACCCGCGACCCTGCGAGATGCCGACCGCCAGCGCGATGACGTTCTTGACCGCCCCGCACAGCTCGACGCCCACCAGGTCGAGATTGGTGTAGGGCCGGAAGTAGCTCGTGGCGCAGGCCGCGGCGACCGCCTCGGCGGTCGCCCGGCTGGTCGAGGCGACCACGGTCGCGGTCGGCTGCCGGTCCGCGATCTCGTGCGCGAGGTTCGGCCCGGACACGACGGCCAGACGCTCCTGGGGAACTCCCAGGACCCCACCGAGCACCTCGCTCATCCGGGCGTCCGTGGACAGCTCGACACCCTTCATGAGCGAGACCGCCAGGACGTCCGGCCCCAGCCGCCCCGCCAACGGCGCCAGCGTCGCCCGGGCGCTCTGCGCCGGGACCGCGACCGCGACGAGGTCGGCCCCGTCGACCGCCGCCACCAGGTCGGCCTGCCCGTGGACCGAGTCCGGCAGTCGCGTGCCGGGCAGGTACGACTCGTTGCGGTGCTCGGTGGCGATCTGACGGCAGACGGCGGCGTCCCGGCCCCAGACGGTGACCTCGCAGCCCGCGTCGGCCAGCACGGCCGCGAAGGTGGTCCCCCAGCTGCCGGCGCCGACGACCGTCGCGCGCACGCTCACGGCTCGGCGGTCCGCGCGCCGGTGCGCAGATCGAACACCGCCTCGGGCGCCGCCTCGGCCCGCAGCCCGGCGACCAGCCCGGTGACGGCCGCCATGATCCGGGAGGTCGCCTCGCGGATCACGGCAGCCTCCCGCGGCCGGTCGTAGAGGTCCGACAGGTCGACCGCGGGGCCCGCCACCACATCGACCCGCTTGCGCGGGACGGGCTTGAGCACCTTCGCGTACTGGCCGAGCACCCGGTGGGCGCCCCACTGCCCCACCGGCACCACGGGAGCGCGGGTCGCGAGCGCGAGCCGTGCCACGCCCGTCTTCGCGACCATCGGCCACAGGTCCGGGTCGCGGGTGAGCGTGCCCTCAGGGAACACGGCGAGGCACTCCCCGGCGGCGAGTGCCGCGGCCGCGAGCTCCAGGGACTGCGCCGCCTGGGCCGATCCGCGTGCGACGGGGATCAGGTCGATCGACCGCATGATCCGGCCCAGACCGGGCACCCGGAACAGCGAGTCCTTCGCCATGATGCGCGGCGCGTAGCCCGCATCCCACAGGAAGTGGGCGAAGGTCAACGGGTCCAGGGTCGTCACGTGGTTGACGGCCGCGATGAACCCACCCGTACGGGGGAGGTTCTCGGTGCCCGCCCAGTGCGGTCGGGTCATCGAGAACAGGGCCGGACGCACCACGCGGGCGACGGCACGGTAGGTCCGGTTCGACCGCTCGGGGGATGGCACGGCAGCCGATGCTACCGGTCCGCGCCGCGCGGACCGTCTGCCGCCCGCCAGGGCCGCGTCAGCGGGCGCCGGGCTCCCGGCTGAACTGGGCACCGAGCGCCTCGAGCTTGGCGGCGAAATGCTCGTAGCCGCGGTCGATGAGACTGATCCCCCGCACCGACGACTGGCCCTTCGCCGTGAGCGCCGCGATCAGGTGCGAGAACCCGCCACGCAGGTCCGGCACCTCGATGTCGGCCGCGGTCAGCGGCGTCGGGCCGGAGATCACGGCCGAGTGGTAGAAGTTCCGCTGTCCGAACCGGCACGGGCGCCCGCCCAGGCACTCCTTGTAGACCTGGATCGTGGCTCCCATCCCGAGCAACGCGTCCACGAACCCGAACCGGTTCTCGTAGACCGTCTCGTGGACGATGGACAGCCCGCGGGCCTGGGTGAGCGCGACGACCAGCGGCTGCTGCCAGTCGGTCATGAACCCGGGGTGCACATCGGTCTCGAGCTGGATCGAGTGCAGGTCGCCGCCGGGGTGGAAGAACCGGATGCCGTCGTCGTGGACGGCGAACTCC
>JAHIJU010000320.1 GCA_018898235.1 Actinomycetota bacterium
CGCCGACCGTCGCCTACGCGGTGACCTACCTGGGCGGGGTCCTGGGGATGCTCGCAGCGGTCGCGCTCGGGCTGAGGCACCGCCAGTCCGACACGGACACCCCGCCCGAGCTGGTCACGCGGACGGTGCGGGTGGAGATCACGACGGCTCCCGGCATCCGCGAGCTGGAGACCCGCTACGCGGGACGGATCCAGTTCACCCGGGTGCGCCACGGTGAGCAGAACCCGATCGAGACCGCCGATGAGGAGGATGCGCTGCGCCGCGACGACCTCGTGACACTCGTCGGGCCCGCTGCCCAGGTCGAGGCCGTCACCGCCGAGCTCGGCCACACCTCCTCGCACCGGCTGGATGCCGATCGGCACGACGTGGACATGCGTCGCATCACGGTGTCGGAGCCACGGGTCGCCGGCCGCACGATCGGGGAGCTGCACCTGGCCTCGCGGTTCGGCGCAACGGTGTCGCGGGTGCGCCGGGGTGACGTGGACTCGGTCGCCAGCGACGACGTCCTGCTGCAGCTCGGCGACCGGTTGCGCGTCGTGGCCCCGAAGGCCCGGATGGGCGAGGTGACCCGGTACCTGGGCGACTCCTCACGCGGACTGTCGGACATCACGCCGGTGCTGCTCGGCCTCGGCATGGTCGCCGGCATCCTGGTGGGCACGATCGCATTCCCGGTGCCTGGCCGGGTGTTCTCGATCGGGTCGGCCGCCGGGACCCTGCTCATCGGCCTCGTGCTCGGTCGGCTCGGTCGGATCGGGCCGCTGGTGACCGCGATGCCCTATACGGCCGCCCAGACCCTGGGCGACCTCGGCATCCTGCTGTTCCTGGCCCAGGCGGGCTCGCGCGCGGGTGCGATGGTGGGGATCGCCTTCGCCTCCGGTGCCTGGCTGCGGGTGCTCGTGCTGGGGTTGGCGGTGACCGCGGTCTCGGCGGTGGGGCTCACGCTCGTGATGCGCCGGATCTTCGCGATCGGTTCGACCAAGCTCTCGGGCATCCTCGCCGGTGCCCAGACGCAGCCCGCGGTGCTCGCGTTCGCGAACGAGCGCACCTCCTACGACGCACGGGTCGCGCTGGGGTATGCGCTGGTCTACCCGGCGGCGATGGTCACGAAGATCCTGCTCGGGCAGGTGCTCGGCGGGTTGTGACGCCGGCGCGTGGTGGACCCAGCGGCCGATGCACCGGGCGGGCGGTCGGGGCTCAGTTGTCCGGGATGTCCTGCGGCACCGGCCCGTCGCCCGGCAGCAGCCCCTCGAGCCCGGCGAACAGCTGGACCCCGGTACCCAGACCGCAGGCCAGGACCTGGTCGAGCTGGAGGTCGGTGACGCCCGGTTCGAAGTCGGCCGACACCTCGGAGTAGACGGCGAGCGTGCCGGCTTCCTCGCGCAGGTACGCCTTCGGCCAGATCCGTTCCCGGTTCCAGTCGTTGAGGGCGAGGATGGCCGCCGCCCGCTGTTCGAGCGGCAGGCTCCGGGACCATCGGCCGCGCACCTGGATCACCTCGTTGTCGTCGCCGAGCAGCAGGAACCAGAACCGGTGCCCGTCCCAGGTGCCGGTGATGTCGCCGTCGTCGTCGAGCGAGTACTGGTAGCCGCGGGACTCGAGGAAGGCCGAGACGCGCTGTGAGGTCAACGGGCTCGGGACCTGGGTCCCCACGGTCTTGAGCGGCTTCGACAGCCCGCCGAGCACCCGCAGCAACCAGCCCGGGGCGGTCACGGTGCGGTCCCGGCCGGGTCGACGTACCGGTCGTCGAGGGCGTCGAAGAGCATCGTGGCCGTCGACAACCCGCAGAACAGGCTCTGGCTCAGCTGGTCGTCGGTGGCTCCGTGCTCGAAGTCGACCGCGACCTCGGTGACGACGTGCACACGACCGTTGTCCCGTACCCGCGCGTACGCCTTGGGCCAGATCCGGTCGGCGTTCCAGTCGTTGCACAGGTCGAGCACCTCGCTGAGCCTCTCGATCGCGAGCTCGCGGTGCCACTGGCCACGCACCTGCAGGATCTCCTGCCGTTCGCCGAACAGGAAGAAGTAGAAGAGCCGGCCACGCCACAGCCCGCCCAGGTCCCCGTCGGAGTCGACGAAGTAGCTGAACTGGTTCTGGTCCAGCCAGGACGCGATCCGGCCGGGGGCGAGCGGGACCGGGAGCTCGCTGGCCGGTTCGGCGACGCCCAGCTCACGGGCCAGCAACGCCGTGACCTCGTCATGGGAGACGTCGGTGCCGTTCGACGTCGACTCCCGTCGCAACCAGCGCGCGGACCACCGGCCGGTCCGGCGCGCACGCCAGTGGTGGGCACGGTCGGCGAGCCAGGACATGGCTTCCACGGTACCCGGTGCGACCCACGTGACCGTGGCGCTCGGGTGCCATGACCGTCATTCGGACGCCGTTCCGCCCCGTGGCCGGGGTGGCCTTCGATAGCCTGCCCGAGCCGACCTGCGAGCTGAGGAACACCGATGGCCTTCTTCCCCAAGACCGTGACGACACCCTCCGGACCTGCCCCGTTGACCGCCCAACGGGTGGCGGCGGTGCTGGAGGCGCGCGAGTACACCGTGGGCTGGTCGCAGGACGGGACCCGCCTCGGCGGCTTCTGGGACGACCACCTCATGGAGTTCGCCTTCTACGGCGAGCAGGACGAGATCCTCCAGGTGCGGGCGCACTGGGGACGTCCGCTGGACCCCGCCGAGCGGTTGCGGGTGCTCGACCTGCTGAACGAGCACGCGTCGGCGCGGTTGTGGCCCAAGGCGTACGTCGACGTCGAGGACGACGAGCTGGTCGTCTACGCCGAGCACGCGGTGGACTACGAGTCGGGCGTGACCGACGCGCAGCTCGACACCCACCTGGCGTGCGCGATCACGGCCTCCCTCGGTCTGTTCGAGCGGCTCGACGAGGCGTTCCCCGCAGCGGTCGCGGCGTGGCGGGAGCAGCAGGCGCTGGAGGACCACGACGGCCACGACCACGACGACGACCACGACGGCCACGACCACCACCGGCAGCCGACCGACCTGTGAGCGATCAGCTGCAGGCGTTCACGGTCGACCTGCGCGGGGTCGTCGACCTGTTCGCGCGTCACCTGTACTCCGGCCCGCGCGTCTACCTGCGCGAGCTCCTGCAGAACGCCGTCGACGCCATCACCGCACGCCGGCTCGTCGACCCGGGCTCACCCGACCAGGTGCGCCTGCAGCCGTTGCCCGAGGGCGGCCTGGAGATCATCGACACCGGCATCGGCCTCACGCTGGACCAGGCACGCGATGTGCTGGCCACCATCGGCCGCAGCTCGAAGCGGGACCTCGAGCTGGGGCTGGGCAGGTCCGAGTTCCTCGGCCAGTTCGGCATCGGCCTGCTGTCGGCGTTCATGGTGGCCGACACGATCGAGCTCGTCTCCCGTTCGGCCGGTGAGCCGTCGGCCAGGGCGATCCGCTGGCGGGGGCACGACGACGGTCGCTACGAGCTCGCCGAGACCGAGGAGCCGGTGCCGATCGGCACGACGGTGCGGCTGCGCGCACGCCGGGACGCCGAGCACTGGCTGGCACCGGCCACGGTGGTCGCCCTGGCCGAGGAGTTCGGCTCCCTGCTCCCGTACGACGTGGCGTGCCAGGTGCAGGCGGCGGGCCACGGCCAGCTGTGGCGGCGTGTCAGCCGGTCCGCGCTGCCCTGGGACGCACCGGCTCCTGGCGCCCTGGACGAGTACTGCCGGCGCACCCTCGGCTTCGAGCCGCTGGCTGCCATCGCGCTCTCGGTGCCACTGGCCGGGGTGAGCGGGGTCGCCTACGTGCTGCCGGCCGCGCCACCGCCGGGCCCGGGCACCCATCGCGTCTTCGTCAAGCGGATGCTGCTCGGCACCCGGGTGGACGGCGTGCTCCCGGAGTGGGCGTTCTTCGTGCGCTGCGTGATCGATGCGGACGGGCTGCGCCCGACGGCCTCGCGGGAGGCCCTCTACGACGACGACGTGCTGCTGGCGGTCCGCGACGCGCTCGCCGGTCAGGTGCGGGCGTGGGTGCTGAGCACGCTGGGTCGCGGCGGCCCGCTCGCCCGGCGGTTCCTCGAGGTGCACCACCTGGCGCTGCGGGCGCTCGCCCGGCAGGACGACGAGGTGCTCGACCTGGTGGTCGATGTGCTGCCGTTCGAGACCACCGACGGTCTGCGCACCTTGGCGCAGGTGCACGACGAGCACCAGGTGCTGCTGCACACCTCGACGGTCGAGGAGTTCCGTCGGGTCGCGCCGGTCGCCCGTGCCCAGGGGCTGGCTGTCCTGAACGCGGGGTACGTGTACGACGAGGAGCTGCTCGCGCGGCTCGCGGCGCGGCGGCCGGGCTGGGTCGTGCGCCCGCTCGCGGCATCCGATGTCTCGGCCGTGCTGGACGACCTCGACCTCGACCTGGCGGTCCGGTTCGAACCGGTGCGGCTGGACGCGGCGAGGGTGCTGGCTGCGCAGGACTGCGGCGTCCTGCTCCGCACCTTCCAACCGCCGTCGCTGCCGGCGCTGCTGCTGAGCGACCGCGACGGCCGCCACGAACGTGCACGCCGCACCCTCGAGGAGGCGGCTGACGACGTCTGGGGCCAGGCCCTGGCGGATGTCGCCACGCCCTCGGGACCGCCTCGTTCCCTCGTCCTGAACTGCTCGAACGAGGCAGTGCTCGCCCTGCTGGCCGCACCGCCCGGCCCGGTCCGGGCGGCCGGTCTGGAGGCCCTGTACACCTGTGCGGTGCTGCTCGCGGGGGAGTCGTTGCGCGCCGGCGAGTCGCAGCTGCTCACGGGCGCCCTGGCCCGCCTGCTGATCGCCGGGGCCGGGGCCGGGGCCGGGGCCGGGGCCGGGGCCGGGGCCGGGGCCGGGGCCGGGGCGGGGGGCGCGGGCGATGCGTGACCGGGCCGGCGTCGACTCCGAGCTCATCGCGGTCCGGCGGCTGCCGTACGGGCGGGCCCGCACGCTCACGGCTGAGCGCATCCTGGCCGAGGTCCAGGCGGACGGCCCCGCGGTGTGCGAGGCCTTCGCCGCGCTCGTGCTCCTGGAGTCGTACCACCACGCCGGTGAGCCGCTCAAGGCGCTGGTCCCGTTCACACAGGTGGTGCGACTGGCCGACGAGCACCCGGACCGCCTCGACGAGGGCGACTGGCAGATGCTGCTCTGGTCGTTCAAGTGGTTGCTGATCGACCTGGCGCAGACCCCGCAGGTGCCGGTCGCCCGCGTGGATGGCCTCATCGAGGACATGGCGCGCCGGTTCGCGGTGGCCGGCGCCGGGTCGGACGCGGTGGCGTTCGTCCGGTCCCGCTGGGCCGATGTGCGGGGCGCCGCCGATGCCGAGGAGATCTTCGACAGGTGGGTGGCGACACCGCGGGACGAGTACTCGCAGTGCGAGGTGTGCGACCCCGGTGACCGGGCGGCCCATCTCCTGGCGGTCGGCCGGGACCGCGACGCCGTCCGCCTCATGGAGGGGGCCGTCGAGTCCGGCGCGACCTGCCTGAGCGAACCGGCGGACATGCTCTCCCGGCTCGCGCTCGCCTACCTCGACCTGGGCCGGGATGCCGAGGCGGTCACCGCGCACCGGCGCACGCTCGCCGCGCTCGACGGTGCCGCGGTCGATCTGGTCTCGGTGCGCGGTCGGGTGATCCAGTTCCTCGCGCGGGCCGGCGCCGTGCGGCCGGCTGTCCGGCGGATCGAGCAGGACCAGCGGCTGCTCGACGGCTCGGGGGTGACCGCGCTGGAGCGTCTGGGGCTGCTCGTCCAGGTCGGCAGCTCGGCGCGGGCGCTCGCAGCGCTGGCCCCGGGCACGGCGGTCCGTCTGACGGTCGTCGGGGCCGGCACCCTCGAGGAGCTTGCCGCCTGGTGCCGGGCGACGGCCGAACCGCTCGCGCGGGCCTTCGACGAGCGGCACGGCGCCGACGGCACGAGCCGATGGGTGGACCAGGCGTGGCGCCTGACGGTGCGTCCCCTCGACCTCTCGGTGCTGCCCGGCACCGCGGTCCCGGGCACGGCGGGGGGCACCGCCGAGCCGTCGCGCACCGGTGGGCCGTCGGCTCCCGAGGGTGGGGACGCAGTGCGCACGCCGGCCCCGGCGTCCGTCGAGGACGTCGGGTCGCTGCTCGCGCGCGCCGAGGCCGTCGCCACCGAGCGTCCCGCCCAGGCCGTCACGCTCTATGCGAGCGCCGCCGAGCAGCTCGTCGACCAGGGGCTGCTCGCGGATGCCGGGTTCGCGCTCGCCGAGGCGGCGCACTGCGCGCAGGTGCTCGACGACGACGAGAGCGCGCACCGTACGTACCAGCGCGCGGTCGGGCTGCTGGAGGCCGGCGGCGTCCCGCCCGAGGTGCGTGGTGGCGTGCTGCGCGCGTGGGCGGCGACGGCGGCGGACATCGGCGGTGGGTCCGCCCTGCTGGACCGCCTGGCCGTGCTGCTCGTCGAGCTCGGCGAACCGGCGGTCGACGGATCGGCCGGTGCGCGACGGCGGGAGGCCGCCGACGTCCAGGACACCTGCGCGCGGTTGCTGGCCGCCGAGGGCCTGCCCGACCAGGCTGTCGACCGGGCGGTGGCGGCAGCCGACGAGTTCGACACGCTGGGTGCGGTCCAGGACGGCGCACACGCCTCGTGGCTGGCGGGGCGTCTGCTGCGTGACCTCGGCCGTACGCAGGAGGCGGTCGAGCGGTTGGAGCGCGCGACGGCGCAGTTCGCGGCGGTCGGTGCGGGGCGGGAGCGTGCCGCCGCGGTCGACGACCTGGTCGAGGTGCTGCGCGCGGCGGGCCGTTCCCTGGACGCGGAGCGGGCCGCGCGCAGTCTGCTCGGCTAGGCGAGGTGCGCGCGGCCAGGGGCCGCTCGCCCGGCGCGACACCGGGGGAGGGGGCCGGACGGACGCCGCACCGCCCGGCGCCGGTACCGTCCTGTCGGTGAGCATCGTCGTCGCGGTCGTCGGGCCCACCGCCACCGGCAAGTCGGACCTCGCGATCGCGCTTGCTCGGGCGCTGGGTGGCGACGTCGTCAACGCCGATGCGCTGCAGCTGTACCGCGGGATGGACGTCGGGACCGCGAAGCTGAGCCAGGCCGGGCGGGCCGAGGTCCGCCACCACCTGCTCGACGTGCTCGAGCCCGATGAGGACGCCTCGGTGGCGTGGTTCAGGCAGGCCGGTCGAGCGGTGCTGGCCGAGCTGTCCGCGCAGGGCCGGCGGGCGGTGGTGGCCGGGGGCTCGGGTCTGTACGTGCGCGCGCTGCTGGACCCGATGGACTTCCCGGGCACGGATCCGCTGGTGCGGGCCGCACTGGAGGAACGGGCCGAGCGCGAGGGGCCGGGCCTGCTGCACGACGAGCTGACCAGGCTCGACCCGGTCGCGGCGGCCGGCATCGACCGGCGCAACACCCGCCGCGTGGTGCGTGCGCTGGAGGTCCACGCGCTCACCGGACGGGTCTCCACGGGTGTGCTCCCGCGCTATCGCTACGAGATCCCGGCCGTCCAGATCGGCCTCGACCTGGACCGCGCCGCGCTCGACGCGGCGATCGAGGCGCGGGTCGATCGGATGTGGGCGGCCGGGCTCGTGGACGAGGTGCGCGCCCTGGCCGCGCACGGGATGTCCCGGACCGCCGCGCGGGCCGTCGGCTATGCGCAGGTCCTGGACCTCCTGGCCGGGAGCAGTGACGAGGCGGCGGCCCGCGCAGCGACCGTGGTCGGTACCCGCAGGCTCGCCCGCAAGCAGATGGGCTGGTTCGGCCGCGACCCCCGCGTCCACTGGCTGGATGCCGCCTCCCCAAACCTCGTGGACGAGGCGCTGGACCTGGTCGCGCGCGCCGAGGCTGGCACCCTGGCCGAGGGCTCCGAGCCGGTGCGGCGCGTGCTCGGGTCCTGACCGGGTCGCGGGTGCCGCCGCGTGCCCGCGTACCCTTCGGGAGGTGAGCGCCACGAGCCCGGTCGGGACCGCACGGCCCGCTGCCCCGTCGACCGCGCGGCTCGAGGTCGTCAAGGGCCACGGGACGCACAACGACTTCGTGCTGATCGACGACCGGCAGGGTCGGCTCGACCTCGACGGTGCGCTGGTGGCCCGGCTCGCGGACCGGCGGGGCGGCGTGGGCGGCGACGGCGTCATCCGGCTGGTCGCGTGCGCGTTGCTGCCCGAGGGACGCGACCTGCAGGCGGGCGACCCGGCGGTGCGCTGGTTCATGGACTACCGCAACGCCGACGGTTCGACCGCCCAGATGTGCGGCAACGGGGTGCGGGTGCTGGCTGCGTTCTGCGAACGGCTCGGGCTGTGGGACGGCCAGGGTGAGCTGGCGCTCGGCACGCGGGCGGGTGTGCGCCGGGTGCGGCGGGTCCCTGCCGCCGATGGCTCGTCGGACCCGTGGTACTCCGTCGGGATGGGCGCCGTGACGCTGCCCGGTGGTGCGGCGGCCGTGGCTGAGGGCAGTGACGTCCAGGTCCGGGTCGGTGGGCTGGACGTGCCCCGCCCGGGTCTGTCGGTCGACGTCGGGAACCCGCACGCGGTGGTGGCCGTGTCCGACGAGGAGACCCTGGCCCGGGTGCTGCTCGTCGATGCGCCGGAGGTGCGCCCGACCCCCGTCGACGGCGTGAACGTCGAGCTGGTGGTGCCGCTGGGCGAGGAGCTGGTCGCCGGCGAGGTCGTCGGCCGGGTGCGGATGCGCGTGCACGAGCGCGGGGTCGGCGAGACTGCGTCCTGCGGGACCGGCGCGTGCGCGGTGGCGGCCGCGGTGCGCAGCTGGGCCGGTCCGCAGGCCCCCAGGACGTGGCTCGTGCAGGTCCCGGGCGGCACGGTGAGGGTGCGACTGGCGGCGGACGGCACGGCTGAGCTGGCCGGTCCTGCCGTGCTCGTGGCCCAGGCCGTGGTGGACCTGGACGCGTTGGGCTGAGCGGGCGCGACGGTGCGCGGCCGGCTCTTGTCCGGGGTGGTGCCCGGCGGCCACGGTGTGGTCGGCCGATGTGGTCGGCCCGGTCGGCTCAGCCGGGCGTGTCCACCCGGAGCACCCGGAAGCCCTTGGCGGTGGCGACCCGTTCGACCGGGAGCCCGAGCTCGGCCGCGATCCACTGTGCGAGCGAGTCCGCGCCGAGGTTCTTGCTGACCACCAGATGGGCGCTGGCGCCGGGCGCGAGCCGGGGCAGCCAGCGGGTCAGCAGCTCGTGCAGGGCGGGTTTGCCGATCCGGATCGGCGGGTTGGACCAGATCGCATCGAAGCGCAGATCGGCGGGGACGTCGTCGGGCAGGGCGGGGCGCACGGTGCCCAGGCCGAGCCGCTGGGCGTTGGTGGCGACCAGGTCGAGGGCGCGGGTGTTGACGTCGACCGCCCATACCCTGCCCTGGCTGCGCAACGCGAGCTCGAGTGCGATCGGCCCCCACCCGCAGCCGAGGTCGAGCAGCTCACCCCCGGGCGGCGGTGGCGGGGTGTGCGCGAGCAGCGCGCGGGTGCCGAGGTCGACGTGGTCGGGGCTGAACACCCCGCCGGCAGTCTGCACCTGGACAGTACGGCCGGCGAGCTCGACCTCGACGGTGCGCTGTCGGGCGTCCGACACCGGTTCGGCGCTGAAGTAGTGGTCGCTCACGCCCCGGACGGTACCGGCCGGGCTCGGCCGGCAGCGAAATGCCTCGCCGGTCCCGCACCCAGCGTGGGACCCTGGAGGTCGACAGTCACCCGAGAGGATCTGCGTGAGCGAGACCGGACCGAAGCGCACAGCACCAGAGAGCACGCCACCCGAGCGCACAGCGGCCCAGGTGGCCGATGACGTGGTGGCACGCGTGCTGGCCCGGGCGGGGACGGCGCTCCAGTCGTCGGATGCGGGTCCGACCTCGTTCGACGGCGACCAGCTCGAGCTCGCCGAGCGGACCTCGCTGCGCCGGGTCGGGGGACTGTCCACCGAGCTCGAGGACGTCACCGAGGTCGAGTACCGCGCGCTGCGGCTGGAGAAGGTCGTCCTGGTCGGGTTGTGGAGCACGGGTTCGCCCGAGCTGGCGGAGGTCTCGCTGCGCGAGCTGGCGGCCCTTGCGCAGACCGCGGGGTCGGAGGTCCTCGACGGGTTGCTGCAGCGCAGGCACACCCCGGACCCGAGCACCTATCTGGGCTCCGGCAAGGCGGCCGAGCTGGCCACCGTCGTGGCCGCGGTGGGTGCCGACACCGTCGTGGTGGACGGGGAGCTGGCGCCGTCCCAGCGGCGTGCGCTGGAGGACGTCGTGCGGGTCAAGGTCATCGACCGGACCGCGCTCATCCTCGACATCTTCGCCCAGCACGCCCGCTCGAAGGAGGGCAAGGCGCAGGTCGAGCTGGCCCAGCTGGAGTACCTGCTGCCGCGGCTGCGCGGCTGGGGTGAGTCGATGTCCCGGCAGGCCGGTGGGCAGGTCGGGGCCGGGCAGGGCATGGGTTCGCGCGGCCCTGGTGAGACCAAGATCGAGCTGGACCGTCGTCGGATCCGCACCCGGATGGCCAAGCTGCGGCGCGAGATCGCGGCGATGGCGCCGGCCCGGGTGACCAAGCGTTCGTCGCGGGTGCGGGGGGCCGTGCCGTCGGTGGCGATCGCCGGGTACACGAACGCCGGGAAGTCCTCGCTGCTCAACCGGTTGACGGGTGCCGGGGTGCTCGTGGACAACGCCCTGTTCGCGACCCTGGACCCGACGGTGCGCCGGGCCGAGACGAGTGACGGCCGCGTCTTCACGCTCACCGACACCGTCGGCTTCGTCAGGGCGCTGCCGCACCAGCTGGTCGAGGCGTTCCGCTCGACGCTGGAGGAGGTGGCCGAGGCCGATCTCCTGCTGCATGTCGTGGATGCCGCCCACCCCGATCCGTTCGGCCAGCTCGCCGCGGTGCGTGAGGTGCTCGCCGGCATCCCGGGTGCGCTCGACGTGCCCGAGCTGGTGGTGCTCAACAAGGCGGACCTCTCCTCGGAGGGAGCGGCGCGCATCCGCTCGCTGTGTGCCCGCGCGGGCCTCGATATGCTCGCGGAGATCCCTTTCGATGGCGAGCTCGCCCGACTGCTTCCCCGGCTCGCCGCGGGAGAGCGCCGCGAGGAGGACTCTCCTGGCCTCGCGGCGGCTACCGTCGCGTGGCAGCAGCTCGCGGCGCGCTTCGTTC
>JAHIJU010000321.1 GCA_018898235.1 Actinomycetota bacterium
CACCGGCTCGGTGCTCATGTCGTGCGAGGCGCACCCGCTCATGACGGTCGTGGCGAACGAGATCGAGCGCCAGGACACCATCGGCGGCGCATGCTCGAAGGAGTCGAACACCCTGCGATACGGGCACCACACGCTCGCCCACCACGCCTGCCGCGAGAACTTCCTGCTGGAGGGCGCCAAGCACGGGCTCGGCCCACGCGACCTGGTGTCGAACATCAACTGGTTCATGAACGTGCCGGTCGGCGAGGACGGCACGCTGGGGATCGTCGACGGGATGTCGGCCCCCGGCAAGCGCGTCGCGCTGCGGGCCGAGCGCGACGTGCTCGTCGTGGTCTCGAACTGCCCCCAGGTCAACAACCCGTGCAACGACTTCAACCCGACCCCGCTGCGGATGATCGTCACGGCACCGGCCGAGGCCCGCCCGTGACCGCCCGCGCGGCCGTCGAGGGGTTCGCCGCCGCACTGGCCGCAGCCGACCGGCCGGAGGTGTGGATCCACCTGCGTCCGCTCGAGGAGCTGGTCCGCGAGGCCGACGAGCTCGACGCCGCGGTCGCCGCGGGCGCGGTGGCACCGCTGACCGGTCGCCTGCTCGCGGTCAAGGACAACATCGACGTCGCGGGCTGCCCGACCACCGCGGCCGCACCGAGCTACGCGTACGCGCCCACCGCTGATGCCCCGGCGGTCGCCCGGCTGCGCGCGGCCGGCGCGCTGGTCGTCGGCAAGACGAACCTCGACCAGTTCGCCACGGGGCTGGTCGGCACGCGCTCGCCGTACGGCGCGGTGCGGCACGCGCAGGACCCGACCCGGATCTCGGGCGGCTCGAGCTCGGGCTCGGCCGTCGCGGTGGCCCTGGGGCTCGTGGACCTCGCGCTGGGCACCGACACCGCGGGCTCGGGCCGCGTGCCCGCCGCCCTGCACGGGCTGTGGGGCCTCAAGCCGACCCGCGGCCTGGTCCCGACGACCGGCGTCGTCCCGGCCTGCGCGTCGCTGGACTGCGTGACGGTGTTCGCCCGCGAGCCGCAGCTCGCCGCGCAGGCGCTCGCACTGATGGCCGGACCTGACGGCATCGACCCGCTCGCATCGCGCCCACGCACCCGGCCCGCGGACGGCGGCGTCCTCGTGGTGCCACCGGCCGACGAGCTCGACGGCCTTGCACCGGGCTGGCGGGAGCAGTTCGGCGATGTGGTTGCCGCCGCGCGCGCGGCCGGTCTGCGCGTGCAGGAGCGCAGCATCGCCCCGCTGCTCGACGCCGCCGCGATGCTCTACGAGTCGTCGTTCGTCGCCGAGCGGTACGCGGCCGTCGGTGCGCACGTCGACGCCGTGCTCGCCGCGGGCGGCGCGGGGCTCGACCCGACGGTCGCCGCCATCGTGCACGCCGCCGGCGGGTACTCCGCCGCCCAGCTCTTCGCCGACCAGCGCACGTTGGCCGTGCGGGCGATGGCAGCGCGTGAGGTGCTCGCCGACGCCGTGGCGGTGCTCACGCCGACGACCACCTGGCACCCGACGCTCGAGCAGGTCGAGGCCGACCCGGTGGGCGCGAACGCCCGCATGGGCCGGTACACGAACTTCGCGAACCTGCTCGACCTGGCGGCGGTCGCGTTCCCGGCCGGGCAGGTCGCCGGGCTGCCGTTCGGGGCCATGCTCACCGGCCCGGCGTTCGGCGACGAGCGGCTGCTGGAGGTCGCCCGGCGCATCCGCGCACGACTGGTCGGGCCCCGCGTCGAGGCGGCCGGCCCGGCGCCGGTCGGCGACCCGACGGACGTCCCGCTGCTCGTCGTCGGGGCGCACCGCAGCGGGCAGCCCCTCAACCATGAGCTCACCGACCGCGGCGCGCGGCTCGTCGGCCTGGTCGAGACGGCACCGCGCTACCGCCTGCACGCGCTCGCCACCGAGCCACCCAAGCCGGGGCTCGTACGCGTGGCCGAGGACGGCGTGGCGATCGTGGGCGAGCTGTGGCGACTGTCGCGCGCGGGCCTGGGCGACCTCCTCGTCACCCTGCCATCCCCGATGACGCTCGGGACGGTGCAGCTCGCGGACGGGTCGAGGGTCACCGGCTTCGGCTGCGAGCCGATCGCGCTCGCGGGTGCGGCCGACATCAGCGCGGACCGGGACTGGGTCACGTGGGTCTCGGCCAGCCGCGGCTGACCACGAAACGTGCCCGACACACAACGCCGCACAGAACTTAACTATTGACCGATAGGTTCCCTCTCGCCGCCGCCCCGACAAGGAGATCGACGTGAACACTCGCACGTACCTGGCTGCCGCGACCACCGCCGCAGCCCTCGCCCTCACCCTGAGCGCATGCTCCAGCTCGCCCGGCTCGCTGCCCGGGCAGTCGACCGGGACCTCGACCGCCGCCGACGCCACCCTCACGCTCGGGCTGACCTCGGACATCTCGACGCCCGACCCGAGCTCGGCCTACAGCGGGTCGGAGCTCAACCTCGTGCTCGGCGCGTACGAGGGCCTGGTGAAGTACCAGACCGGAGTCGACAAGGCCGAGATCGTCCCGTCGCTCGCCACCACGTGGACCGTCTCCCCCGACGGCCTGACCTATACGTTCACGCTCCGTCCCGGCGTGACGTTCCATGACGGGACGCCGCTGACCTCGGCGGCAGTCAAGCCGTCCGTCGACCGTGCCGCCACCGTCGGCGCCAAGGGCCCCGGCTACATGGTCGCGGGCATCAAGGACATCACCACCCCCGACGACGCGACCGTCGTCCTCACCCTGGGCGCGCCCAACTCGGCGTTCCTCGACTACCTGGCGTCGCCGTTCGGCCTCAAGCTCATCTCGCCCGCGGCGATCACCGCGCACGCCGACGACGAGAAGTGGTTCGCCACGCACGACGCCGGAACCGGCCCCTACGAGTACGGCACCTTCGACGCGGGCGTGCGCTACGAGCTCACCGCCTCCCCGACGTACTGGGGCACGGCCGGCGGCTACCACGCCATCGACTTCTCCATCGTCGACTCCACGAACACCATCCAGCTCCAGCTCGGCAGCGGTGAGCTCGACGGCTACGTCGGCTCGGGCAACAAACCCCTGTTCGACGCCCTCGCGACCACCAAGGACGTGTCCGTCACGCGCTACCCGTCGATGATGGCGCCCGTCGTGTTCGTCAACCCGGGCGCACCGGGGCTCGGCGACCAGGCGACGCGCGCGGCCCTCATCGGAGGCGTCGACTGGAAGTCCATCGTCTCGAACGTCTACGGCGACCTGGCCACCGCCTCCACCGGGGTGTTCCCCGCCTCGATGGTGCCCGCCGCCGACAACGTCGACGCGATCACGCCCGACGCCAAGGGCCTCGCGGGGCTGGCGACCGGCGCCCTGGCCGGCCAGAAGATCACCATCGGGTACCCGAGCTTCGTGCCGGGCGCGCAGGAGATCTCCGACTCACTCGTCGCCCAGCTCAACACCGCCGGCATCACCGCCCAGTCCGTGGGCTACGAGTCCAGCGCGTACTGGTCGACGATGTACGACCCGACCAAGGCACCGTCCATGACGCTGTTCTCGGCCTTCCCCGACGCGGCACACCCCGACACCTGGGCCCGGCTGCTCTACTCCGCCAAGGGCGGGCTCAACATGTTCGGCGGTCAGGTCGACGGGCTCGACGCCACGCTCGACCGGGCGCTCGTCACCGGCGACACGTCGGCCTACGCCGCGGTCGCCCACGACGTGAGCGCCTCGGGGCTGTGGCACACGCTGGCCGACCTCAAGGTCAACGCGGCGTTCCGGGACTCGGTCCACGGCGCCGACAAGGCCAGCTACCCGGTGCTGGGCATCACGCTCGACCTGACCAAGCTCAGCCCGGCGAGCTGACGACCCTCCGGGCGGCGGCGGAGTCCCCCGAACCGCCGCCGCCCGGAGCCCGGCCCGGCACCCGCCCGCCGCACACCCCGACCGACCCGATGCCCGAGGAGGGCCGATGACCACCGCGCCGCTCGCCCTGTCGGTGCAGGACCTCACCGTCACGTACCGCTCCCGTGGCCGCGTCGTGCGCGCCGTGCAGGACGTCACGCTCGACCTGGCGCCCGGCCGGTGCCTCGGCCTGGTCGGCGAGTCCGGCTCCGGGAAGTCGACCATCGGCGCCGCCGTGCAAGGCATCCTGCCCACCGACGGAAGCGCCACCGCGACCGGAACGCTCGCGATCGGCGGCCGCACCCTCGTGCCGATCACCGACCCCGCCTGGCGCCAGGTACGCGGGCGCGAGGTCACCACGGTCTTCCAGGACCCGATGCGCACACTCGACCCGACGATGACGATCGGGCACATGCTCGACCGGTACACCGGGTCCGCCGCCGCCTCGGTCGAGGCGCTCGACCGCGTGCAGATCCGCGGCGCACGCGATGTGCTGCGGACCTACCCCCACCAGCTGTCGGGCGGCATGCGTCAGCGAGTCATGATCGCGCTCGCCCTGGCCCGCGGCCCACGGCTGCTCGTGGCCGACGAACCCACGACCGCACTCGACGTCTCCGTGCAGGCCGAGGTACTGCGCGTGCTGCGCGACGCCGCCGAGGGCGCCGGCTGCGCGGTGCTGTTCGTCACGCACGACCTGGGCGTCGCGCGCAGCATGTGCGACGAGATCGCCGTCATGCACGAGGGCCGCGTCGTCGAGTCCGGCCCCGCCGACCAGGTCATCTCGGATCCGCGCGAGCCCTACACGCGCCGGCTCATGGCCTCGCGGATCACGCTCGAGACCGACGTCACGCGGCCCGCGGGCCCGCCCGACGCCGCCGTCGCCGCCTCGATGGCCGACGCGCTGCGCACCCAGGGGCGCGACGACACGGGTCTGGCGGACGCGTGGACCGCCGGAACCCTGACCTGGGCGCGGTTCACCGGCGAGACGGCGGCGGTCGGTGCGGCGTCCGACCGCACGCAGGTGCGACTCGTCAGCCGCGTGACGCTGCCGTCGCTGAGCGTCAACCAGGTCGACAAGACCTACGTCACGCGCCGGCTCGGTCGGGCGGTGGCCAAGAAGGTCCTCACCGACGTCTCGTTCGAGATCAGGTACCGCGAGTCCGTCGCACTGGTCGGCGAATCAGGGTCCGGCAAGTCGACCCTGCTGCGGATCGCGGCCGGGATCGAGACCGTCGACTCCGGCACCGTCAGCGCCCAGGGCGTCGCGGGCGAGGGAACCCAGGTCGTGTTCCAGGACGCGGGTGCCTCCCTCACACCGTGGCGCACGGTCGAGCAGCTCCTGGCCGAGCGGATCGCGCACACCCGCAGCGGACGCAGTCTCACCCGCGCAGCCCAGCGCGACCTGGCGCGGGACACACTCGAGCTCGTCGGCCTCGACGCGTCCGTGCTCGAGGCGCGGCCCACCCAGCTGTCGGGCGGGCAGCAGCAGCGCGTCGCCATCGCGCGCGCCGTCGTCGTGCCGCCATCCGTGCTGCTGTGCGACGAACCGACCAGCGCGCTCGACGTCTCCGTCGCGTGCTCCGTGCTCAACCTCGTCAACCTGCTGCGGCACTCGCTCGGCATCTCGGTGATGTTCGTGACGCACGACCTGGCCGCCGCCCGCCTGGTCGCCGACCGCGTCCTGGTGATGACCGAGGGTCGCATCGTCGAGGAGGTCGCCGCGGCGACGCTCGCCGAGGACATGACCACCCCCTACGGCCGGAGGCTCGTCGATGCCGTTCTCGCGTAAGGCCACGCTCGAGCGCCGCACCGCGGACCTGGCGGCCACGGGCGACGAGCCGGCCGCCACCTCACCCAAGGACGGCGCCTGGGCCGGGATGGGCCGGGCCGAGCGCGCCGCGCTGATCGCCGGATCGCTCGTCGTGCTCGCAGCCCTCGTCGGCCCGGCCCTCAGCCCGTACTCGGTCATCATCCCCTCCGGCGCGCCGCTGCTGGCCCCCGGGTCGGCGGGTCACCTGTTCGGCACCGACGCACTCGGCATGGACCTCGGCACCCGACTGCTCGCGGGCATGCAGCGCAGCCTCGGCGCCGCGCTGGCCGTCACCCTGGTCGCCGCCGTGCTCGGATCGTTCATCGGCGTCGTCGCCGGCTTCTTCGGCGGCGTGCTCGACACCGTCCTCATGCGCGTGACAGACCTGTTCCTGGCCTTCCCGGCAACGATCATCGCCATGGCACTGGCCGCAGCCCTCGGCCAGTCCCTCGGCTCGGCGATCGTCGGCATCACGGTCGTCTGGTGGCCGCTGTACGCCCGGCTCGTGCGCGGAGAGGTCCGACGGGTCGCGACACTCCCCCACGTCCTGGCCGCCCGGGTGAGCGGCGTGCGCGGCTGGCGGCTGCTGGCCCGGCACGTCGTTCCGGCGGTCACTCCGACGATCGCGGTCACCGCGAGCCTCGACATCGGCGCCGTCATCATGACACTGGCCGCCCTGTCGTTCATCGGGCTCGGTACCCCCGCGCCGGCCCCGGAGCTCGGCCGGATGGCGTCGGACGGCATGAAGTACTTCCTCAACTCCTGGTGGGTCGCCGTGCTGCCCAGCCTCGCCATCGGCCTGCTGGCCTTCCTCTTCAACTATGCGGGTGACGCGCTGCGCGCCGCCCTGCGCCGCACGGGGGTCTGACCATGGCTGCCTTCGCCCTGCGCCGACTCGGCGCCCTGCTCGTCGTCCTGTTCTTCCTCACCATCACGGTGTTCGTGCTCGGCAAGGTCGGCGACGCGGACCCCGTGCGTACGTACATCGGCGTCAACGCGACGCCCGCGCAGGTCGCCGCGGCGCGTGTCGAGCTCGGGCTGGACGACCCGGTGCCGGTCCAGTTCTGGCACTTCGCCACCGGTCTGGTCACCGGCGACCTCGGCATCTCGCTGTCCACCAAGCGGCCGATCGCCGACGACCTGTCGACCGCGCTGCCCGCGACGCTCGAGCTCGCCGGCGCGGCGATCGTGCTCACCGTGATCATCGGGGTCCTGCTCTCCGCGCTCTACTCCCGCCCCGGGCGGGTCGGCGCCGCACTGCGCCTCGTGTTCTTCTCCCTCGCGTCGGCCCCGACGTTCCTCATCGCGATGGTCTCGGTGCTCGTGTTCTACCGGTGGGCCGGTGGCCTGCTGCCCGCCGCCGGGCGCAGCTCCTACGGCCCGTACCCGGACGGCACTGGCTTCTACGTGCTCGACGGCCTGCTGCACGGCAGCCCGCAGTACGCCTGGGACGCCGTGCGCCACCTGGTGCTTCCCGCGCTCGCCGCCTCGATCGGCGCTGGCGTGGCCCTGGCCCGGGTGCTGGCGGACGGGATGACGTCGGCGATGGCCTCACCCTGGGCCCGCACCGCCCGCTCGCTCGGTGAGCGCGAGGGCACCATCCTGCGCCGGCACGCGCTGCGCAACGCCTCGTCACCCGGGCTCTCGTTGCTCGCCGTGCAGGCGGGCTTCATGGTCTCCAGCCTCGTGGTCATCGAGCAGGTGTTCAGCTGGAAGGGCCTCGGCTCGTACCTGTCCACCGCCATCGGCGTCGGCGATTTCACGGTCATCGCCACCGTGTGCCTCGTCCTGGGCACGGTCTACGTCGTCCTCAACACGGTGACGGACATCGTCCTGGCCGCCGTCGACCCCCGTATCCGTCTCTCCTAGGAGGCCGCCGTGCCGCTCGAAGTGACCGACATCGCCCCCGCCGACGACCTGCGTCCGGTCGGCAACGTCGTCCTCGTCGTCGTCGACATCCAGGGCGGTGGTGTGCCGTCGGCCCAGCGCCTCAAACCCGGTTTCATGCCCGGTCGCGAGGAGCGCAACGCCAGGGCCGTCGACCTCGTCGCGCGCTGCCGCGCCAAGGGCGTGCCCGTCGTCTTCATCCAGGAGGTGCACAAGCCGTCGCTCGTCGACATCGGTCGCGAGCTCGACGGCGCCGAGGGCCCCCACTGTCTCGAGGGCGAGGAGACCACGCAGCTGCACCCGGGCCTCGACCCGCGGCCCGAGGAGTACCTGGTGCGCAAGCGCCGCTACAGCGCCTTCTTCGGCTCCGAGCTCGACATCGTGCTCAAGGGCTACCGGGCCGAGACGCTCGTGCTCATCGGCGGCATGACCGACGTGTGCATCCACTACACGGCTGTCGACGCGCACCAGCTCGACTACCGGTTCCGCACGATCTCGGACATGGTGATCGGCTCGAGCGTCCCGCTGCACGAGGCCGCCCTGCGCGCCATGAAATACCTCCAGCGCGACGCACTGGTCAGCCTCGACGCCATGCACGCGTGGCTCGACACGCTGCCCGACCCGGCCGCGACGGTCTGAGGAGCACCCCATGAACATCGAGGGCAGGACGGCGCTCGTCGTCGTCGACTTCCAGGGCGGACCGCTCGACGGGCCCCGTGAGAAGGACCCGTTCGACGTCCCCGCGCAGCGCGACCGCGCCGTCGCGATGGTCGCCGCGGCCCGTGAGGCCGGCATCCCGGTCGTCTGGATCCAGGAGGTGCACAAGCGGCACCTCATCGACATCGGCCGCGAGCTCGACGGCTCCGAGGGCCCGCACTGCCTCGAGGGCAGCCCCGCCACCGAACTCGCCGAGGGGCTCGTGCCGCTGCCGGAGGAGTTCCACCTCCGCAAGCGCCGCTACAGCGGCTTCTTCGGCACCGAGCTCGACCTCGTGCTCAAGTCCTACCGGGTCGACTCGCTCGTCCTCATCGGCGGGTTCACCGACATCTGCATCCTCTACACCGCCGTCGACGCCCACCAACGCGACTTCCACCTCAACGTCGTCACCGACGTCGTCATGGGCTCGTCGGTGCGTGCCCACGAGGACGCGCTCGAGATGATCCGCTACCTGCAGCGCGATGCGCTGGTCGACTCCGCCGAGGTCATGGCCTGGATCGCCGCGACCACGGCCGCGTGAGCCCGCGGGTACGCCTCACCCTGTGGGGCCTGGCCGCGGCCATGTTCGCGGCGACGCTCGCGAACATGCTCGTGCCCGGGGTGCTGCCGGCCTTCGCCTCGGCCACCGGGATCTCGATGTCGGCGATCGGCCGCTCCAGCGCGGTGTTCGGGATCGTCTACGCCGTGGCCGCACCGCTGCTCGCGCTCGCCGTGCGTCGCGTGCCGCCGTACCGGGTGCTGCTCGTCGCCCTGCCGGCGTCGGCGCTGGCGGTGCTGGGTGTGGCGATCGCAGGCAGCGTCCCCGCGCTGTTCGCGGCCCGTGCCGTGCAGGCCGTCGCCGTGGCGGGCGTGGTGCCCATGTGCACCGTGCACGCGGGCACGATCGTCGCGCCGCTGCTGCGTTCCAAGGCGCTGTCGGTCTCGTTCTCCGGCATGGTGCTGTCCTCGCTGGTCGGCGCGCCGCTGGGCAACGCGCTCGGCGGGCTCATCGGCGCCCGGCAGGTGTTCTGGGTGGCCGCTGCGGCCACCCTGCTCGCGTTCGGCCTGCTCGTCGCACTGGCGCCATGGCAGGCGCAGCTGCGCTCCGCGGCCGCCCCGCCCGGTGGCCTGGCCGGGGCCGGTCCGGTCACCGCGGGTGCCTCCGCGGCCGTCGCGGTCCTCGTCGCTGTCCTCCTCACCGCGATGCTCGAGGGCGTCGCGACCTCGAGCCTCAACACCTTCGTCTCGCCGTACCTGACCGCCACCACGGGCGCACGCGGCACCGTGCTGTCGGCCCTGCTGCTGTGCTACGGCGTCGCCGGCCTGGTGGGCAACGCGCTCCTGGGCGCGGTCGCCGACCGGCTCGGGCCGGCCCGGGTGCTCGTCGCGGTGACGTCCGCTGCGGCCCTCGGCGTCGCAGCGCTGCGGCTGGCGACCTCCCCGGGCTGGGCGGCCGTGCTGCTGCTCACGTGGGGGTTCTGCTCGTGGGCGATCAATCCGCCGCTGCAGGCACTGCTCATCGCCAACGCGGGGCGGCACGTGCGGCTGGCCGTGGCGGCCAACTCGTCGGTGATCTTCACCGGGTCGAGCATCGGCGCCGGGGTCGCGGCGGCCCAGGTCGACGCCGGCGGCCTGCTGACCCTGCCGTTGACCGCGGGCGCCGCCTTCGCCGCCTCGGCGGTCGCCGCACTCGTCGCCTGGTGGCTCAGCGCCCGTCGCGGCTCGTGACCACCCGGCCGGACTGCAGCACCACGCGCACGTGCGTGGCGTCCGCCAGCGCGTGCGGCGCGGCGAGTGGGTCGACGTCGAGCACGACGACGTCGCCCACCTTGCCCACCTCGAGCGAGCCCAGCCGGTCGGCCAGCCCCAGCACATGGGCGCCGCCGAGCGTCGCGGCGCGCACGGCTGCCCGCGGGTCGAGCCCTGCGTCGACGAGCCGGCCGAGCTCGGCGAGGTTCGACCCGTGCGGGTGGATGCCGGCGTCGGTGCCGAGCGCGACGGGTACGCCCGCGGCGATGGCGCGCCGGGCGGCGTCGCGCCCGCGCACCTGCCACTCGCGCTTCTTGGCGACGACGGCGGCCGGCGTCACCGCCGGGTCGGGCGCCATCGCGAGGGTCGACAGCGTGGGGACGAGCACGGTGCCGCGCGCGAGCATCGCCTCAACGAGCTCGTCGGGCATCTCGTAGCCGTGCTCGAGGCTGGTGGCCCCGCCGCGTACAGCCTCGAGCGCACCTGCGGCGCCCTGGGCGTGCGCGGCGACCGGTCGCCCACCGCGCCGGGCCAGCTCGCTCACGATGAGGCGGACCTCGTGCTCGCTCAGGCCGAGGTCCTCGGGCGAGTCGGCCAGTGTCGAGATGCCGCCCGTCGTGCAGACCTTGATGACGTCGGCGCCGGTGCGAACGAGGCCGCGCACGGCCCGCAGCACGTCCTCGTCACAGTCGACCACGGCCCAGCTCGCCACCTGCTCCCACGTGCTGGACGCCTCGCGGGTCCCGTTGGGCAGCACCGGGTCGGCGTGCCCGCCGGTCGGCGACAGCAGCGCGATCGCGAGGTGCGCCCGCGGTCCTGCGATCTGCCCCTTGGCGATCGCCGTGCGGTAGCCGGGCGTGAGCCCGCCGAGGTCGCGCACGGTCGTGACGCCGGCTTCGAGCGTGAGGCGCAGCGACTCGGCGGTGTCGAACGCGTGCTCCTCGGCGAACGCGGCCCGCTGCTGGGCGACCCGGCGCCCGTTGGGCATCGTCAGGTGCACGTGCACGTCGACGAACCCGGGCAGCACATGCCGCCCGGCGGCGTCGACAACCCGGTCCGCGCGAGCGGCAGCCGGTCGCGGTGGCCCGACGTAGGAGACGACGCCGTCCGTGACCTCGACGTCCCAGCCCTCGCGAGGCTCGGCACCCGTGCCGTCGAGCACGGTCCCGCCGGTGACCAGCGTCGTGCCCGCCGCGACCGGCACGCTCGGGAGCAGGGCCGGACGCATCGGGTTCTCCAGGGGGTCAGGGAGCGAGGGGCGAGGAACCTAGCCTAGCGCCCGATAGGTTCACCCCGCGCCCCCTCCCCCGCCGCGAGCCGGTTCAGCCGACCTTCGTCACCTGCACGGTCAGCTCGGCGCCCTCGCGCACCTCGAGCTCGACGGCCAGCGTCTCGGACGCGATGAGCGCACGGTGCGCCTCGACCGCGCCGACCTGATCGGCCGGCACCGCCAGCGCCAGCGCGATCCGATCGCTGACCTGCAGACCCACAGCCTTGCGCTCGTCCTGCACGGCCCGCACGACGTCACGCGCGACACCCTCGGCCGCCAGCTCGGCGTCCACCGCGGTGTCGAGCAGCACCACACCCCCGCCGGGCAGGACGGCAGCCACCCGGTCGCTCGCACCGCCCGCCGCGACCACCGTCGCCAGCTCGTACTCGGCGGGCTCGAGCGGTACGTCGCCGTCCTCGGTCGCGACCACCACGACCCCGTCGACCTCGCGCCACGCACCGGCCTTCGCCGCCTTGATGACCGCCTGCACGCCGCGCCCGAGGCGCGGGCCGGCGGCGCGTGCGTTCACCGCGAGGCGCTGGGCGACGCCCAGCTGCTCGAGTCCCACCTCCGCGAGGTCGGCCAGCGTCACATGCTTGACGTTGAGCTCGGCCGCGAGCAGCTCGACGTAGGGCTGCACCGCCGCCGGGTCGCTCACCGTGACCGCGAGCTCGCGCAGCGGCTGACGCACGCGCAGGCCGTGCGTCTTGCGCAGGCCCAGCACGGTCGAGACCACCGACCGCACCTCGTCCATCGCCGCCACCAGCTCGGGGTCGGCCACCAGCGCGCCGGTGCCGGCGACCGGCCAGTCGGTCAGGTGCACGGAGCGCCCGCCGGCGAGGCCGCGCCAGACCTCCTCCGCCACCATCGGCGCCAGCGGGGCCATCACCCTGGTGAGCACCTCGAGCGCCGTGAGCAGCGTGTCGAACGCGTCGGCGTCCTCGGCCCAGAACCGGTCCCGCTGAGTGCGCACGTACCAGTTCGTGAGCACGTCGAGGTGCTCTCGCACGTCCTCGCACGCAGCGGCGATGTCGTACTCGTCCAGGTGCGCGGTGACGGCCTCGACCAGGTCGTGCGTGCGCGCCAGCAGGTACCGGTCGAGGGTGGGCAGCCCGGCCACGCGGGCGGCGTCCAGCGGCACGGCGCGATACCCCGCGGCATTCGCGTAGAGGCTGAAGAAGTAGTAGGTGCTCCACAACGGCAGCAGCACCTGGCGCACACCCTCGCGGATGTTCTCCTGCGCCACGACGAGGTTGCCGCCGCGCAGCACCGGCGAGCTCATCAACGCCCAGCGCACAGCGTCCGAGCCGTAGGTGTCGAACATGACCATCGGGTCGGGGAAGTTGCGCAGCGACTTGCTGGCCTTGCGTCCGTCGTCGCCCAGCACGATGCCGTGGCAGACGCACGAGGAGAACGCGGGCCGGTCGAACAGGGCCGTGGCCAGCACGTGCAGCGTGTAGAACCAGCCGCGGGTCTGCCCGATGTACTCGACGATGAAGTCGCCCGGGTAGTGGTTCTCGAACCACTGGGTGTTCTCGAACGGGTAGTGCACCTGCGCGTAGGGCATCGACCCGGAGTCGAACCACACGTCCAGCACATCGGAGATCCGGTGCATGGTGGATCGACCGGTCGGGTCGTCCGGGTTGGGCCGGGTGAGCTCGTCGATCCAGGGACGGTGCAGGTCCGGCTCCCCCGCCGCGTTGCGCGGCAGCCTGCCGAAGTCGGCCTCGAGCTCGGCGAACGAGCCGTACACGTCGATGCGCGGGTAGGCCGGGTCGTCGGACACCCACACCGGGATCGGGGTGCCCCAGTAGCGGTTGCGGCTCACCGACCAGTCGCGGGCGCCGGCCAGCCACTTGCCGAACTGCCCGTCGCGGATGTGCTCCGGGGTCCAGTCGATCTGCTGGTTGAGCTCGACCATCCGGTCCCGGAACGCCGTGACGCGCACGAACCAGGACGAGACCGCCTTGTAGATGAGGGGGTTCCGGCACCGCCAGCAGTGCGGGTAGGAGTGCACGTAGCTGGCCTCGCGCAGCAGCCGGCCATCGGCGCGCAACCGGTCGATGATCGGCTTGTTCGCCTCGAAGACCTGCAGCCCCTCGAAGTCCGGGACCAGTGCGGTGAACTTTCCACCGTCGTCCACGGACAGCAGGGTCGGGATACCCGCGGCCTCGCACGCCTCCTGGTCGACCTCGCCGTAGGCGGGTGCCATGTGCACGACACCGGTGCCGTCCTCGGTGGTGACGAAGTCGCCGAGCAGCACCTGCCAGGCCGCCGCAGTACCGAACTTCTCCGCGTCGGCGAAGTAGTCGAACAGCCGCGTGTACCGCAGCCCGGCGAGCTCGGCCCCGAGCAGGGTGCGCGTAACGGCCGCCTGCGCCTCCTGCGCCGTGGCGTAGCCCAGGTCCTTGGCGTAGGAACCCAGCAGCGCCTGCGCCATGAGGAACGGGCCCTGCCCGGCCTTGGTGCCGAGCGGACCGGCCGGGACCACGACGTAGGACACCTGCGCGCCGACCGCGAGGGCCTCATTGGTCGGCAGGGTCCACGGCGTCGTCGTCCACGCCAGCGCGCTCACCCCGACCAGGCCCAGCGCCTGCGCCGCCTCGCCGACGAACGGGAACGTCACCGTGACCGTCCGGTCCTGACGGTCCTGGTAGACGTCGGCGTCCATGCCCAGCTCGTGGTTGGACAGCGGGGTCTGGTCCCGCCAGCAGTACGGCAGGACGCGGTAGCCCTCGTACGCCAGGCCCTTGTCGTAGAGCTGCTTGAACGCCCAGATCACCGACTCCATGAACGTCGGGTCGAGGGTCTTGTAGTCGTGCTCGAAGTCCACCCAGCGCGCCTGCCGCGTGACGTAGTCCTGCCACTCGTGGGTGTAGGTGAGCACCGAGGTGCGGCACGCGTCGTTGAACGCCGCGATGCCCATCTCCTCGATCTGCGACTTGTCGGTGATGCCGAGGATCCGCTCGGCCTCCAGCTCGGCGGGCAGCCCGTGGGTGTCCCAGCCGAACCGGCGCTCGACCCGGTGCCCGCGCATGGTCTGGTAGCGCGGGACCAGGTCCTTGACGTACCCGGTGAGCAG
>JAHIJU010000322.1 GCA_018898235.1 Actinomycetota bacterium
CGTCGGTGCTCATGCCGCCTCCAGCGCCAGTGGGTGCAGGTGGGCCGGGTCGGGGCCGGCGGTGAGCGTGGGGCCGGGGGTCAGGGCCAGTCCCTCGAACGGTGGGGGAACCCGCACCGCGAGTGTGGTGCCGTCGGCAAGGGCGACCTGGATCCGCAGATCGGTGCCCATGTAGACCAGCTGCTGGAGGGTGCCGGTGGCGATCAGGGGCGCCGATCCGTCGAGCACGAGTCGTTCGGGTCGCACCCCCACGGTGGTCGTGCCGTCCGCGGCGACCTGGGCCGGGGCGGCGAGCCGGACGGGCGGCCCGTCGGCGATCTGCACGACCTGCCCGTCACCGTCGGGGCGGACGGGAACCGTGAGGAACGTGGTCTCGCCGATGAAGTCGGCGACGAACCGGCTGACCGGCCGCTCGTAGAGGTCCTCGGGGGTGCCGACCTGGGCGGGGCGGCCCTGGGAGAACACCGCGATGCGGTCGCCCAGGGAGATGGCCTCCTCCTGGTCGTGCGTGACGAACACGAAGGTGACGCCGGTGGTGCGCTGCAGCCGGCGCAGCTCGTCCTGCATCCCGCGGCGCAGCTTCAGGTCGAGGGCCGCGAGGGGCTCGTCGAGCAGCAGCACACGCGGCGCCTTGGCGAGAGCGCGGGCCAGGGCGACGCGTTGCTGCTGGCCACCCGAGAGCTGGGCGGGCCGTCGCCCGCCCAGCCCGTCGAGCCTCACCAGGGTGAGCATCTGGGCGACCCGGTCGGCGATCTCCGCCTTGGGCAGCCGGTCCATCTGGAGGCCGAAGGCGATGTTCTCGGCGACCGTCAGGTGCGGGAAGAGCGCGTACGACTGGAAGACGGTGTTGACCGGTCGCGAGAAGGCCGGACGGTCGTCGATCCGGTCGCGGCCGAGGTAGATCTCGCCCGAGTCGAGCGTCTCCAGTCCCGCGATCGACCGCAGCAGGGTGGTCTTCCCGCAGCCGGACGGGCCGAGCATGACGAAGAACTCACCGTCGCGGATCTGCAGGTCCACGTGGTCGAGCGCATGGACCTCGGTGCCCTCCGGGGTGGCGAAGGTCTTGGTCGCCCCCGAGATCGTCAGCCCGTTCTCGCGCGCGACGACCTGCGGTGAGCGGCGGTCGGTGACGACCGGTGCCTCGACCATGCGAGTCCCTTCGACCGATGAAAACAACGTCCGCAACGCGGGTGCGCGTCGAACCTAGGTGGTCGTCAGGACAGCGGGCAACGAAATCCGTAGGTATTCACGAACCTGTAACATGACTGATCAGGGGTGACCGCCGCGGGCGCGCCCGTGCCGGGGGACGCGCACCGGGGTGCGTGCCTGTCGGCGTGTCCGGTCGCCCGGCCGGGTCGCCCGGCCGGGGGAGCGCCGGCCGGGCAGCGGACGGGTCCGGCTCAGCGGGACGGGACCGGCTCGCCCTCGGATCGCGTGTCGACGTAGAGCTCGTCGATCTGAGTCGCGAAGTCACGCAGCACCTGGGCGCGCTTCACCTTGAGCGACGGGGTGAGGTAGTCGTTCGCCTCGGTGAAGTCGAGGTCGAGGACGCGGATCTTGCGGATCGACTCGGCCCGCGAGACGGCCTCGTTGGCGCGTGCGACCGCACGGTCCAGCGCCTCGAGCACGCGCGGGTCGCGCGCCGCGGTGCGCACGTCCATCGACGGCAGGCCGTGCCCGGCCAGCCAGCCCGGCAGCATCTCCGCATCGAGGGTGACGAGCGCACCGATGAACGGGCGCTGATCGCCGACCACGACCACCTGGCTGACCAGCGGGTGCCCGCGGAGCCGGTCCTCCAGCAGGGCCGGGGCGACGTTCTTGCCGCCTGCGGTGACGATGATCTCCTTGAGGCGGCCCGTGATGCGCAGGTACCCGTCCTCGTCGAGCGCACCCAGGTCACCGGTCGAGAACCAGCCGTCCACCAGGGCCTCCGCGGTGGCCTCGACCTCGTTGCGGTAGCCGCGGAACACGTGCGGACCCTTGACCCAGATCCGGTGGTCGTCGTCCACCCGCACCGAGGTGCCCGGGAAGGGCGGGCCCACGGTGCCGACCTTCGTCAGACCGGGCAGGTTCACCGTGGCGGGAGCCGTCGTCTCCGTCAGGCCGTACCCCTCCATCACCCGGACGCCGATGCCACGGTAGAAGTGCCCGAGCCGCTCGCCGAGCGGTGCACCTCCCGAGATCGCCCACTCGAGCCGACCGCCGAGGGCGGCGCGCAGCCTGCGGTGCACCAGGCGGTCGGCCAGCGCGTGCGCGGCGCGCAGCCGGCTCGACGGGCCCTGCGGGGTGTCCAGGGCGCGCGAGTACTCGATCGCGACCTTGGCCGACCAGCGGAACACCTGCCGGGACGCCCCCGTGCCGGCCTTCTGCTCCGAGGAGTTGTAGACCTTCTCGAAGACCCGCGGCACGGCCAGCAGGAAGGTGGGCTTGAACGAGTCGAGATCGGCCAGCAGGTTGCGGGTATCGGGGGTGTGCCCCATCACCGCGCCGCTGGCCAGGCAGATCACCTCGATGTAGCGCGCGAAGACGTGGGCGAGCGGCATGAACATCAGCGCACGTGAGTGCGGCATCCCGCACACCTGCTCCAAGCTCGACCGGACCCCGTTGAGCGCGTGGGTGACGAAGTTGCCATGGGTCAGCTCGACGCCCTTGGGCCGCCCCGTCGTGCCCGACGTGTAGATCACCGTGGCGAGCGTGTCCGCGCGGGCGAGGCCGCTCCGGCGGGCCACCTCGTCCTCGGGCACCTGGGCGCCGCGGGCGATGAGCACGTCGAGGGCGCCCTCGTCGATGACCAGCACCTCGGCCAGACCCGGCAGGTCGTCGCGCACCTGCGCGAGGGTCGCGGCGTGGGCCGCCGTCTCGACCAGGGCCAGCCGGATGCCCGAGTCCGCCGCGATCCAGCGCACCTGCTCGGCCGACGACGTCTCGTACACCGGAACGCCGACCGCGCCGGCAGCCCACACCGCGAAGTCGAGGACGGTCCACTCGTACCGGGTGCGCGACATGATCGCGACCCGGTCGCCGGGCTGCAGCCCACCGGCGACCAGCCCCTTGGCGACAGCCGTCACCAGATCGGCGAACTCACGTCGCGTGACCGGCACCCACGGGGAGCCGGTCTGGGTGGTGCGCTCGATGAACACGGCGTCCGGTCCGGCCGCGACGCGATCGGCCAGCAGCCAGGGCAGTGAGTGCTTCGGGTCGTTCGTGACGGGCGCGGGGCTGCTCGCCTCGCGCATCAGGCGGACGCCTGCTCGAGAACAGCATCGACGGCCACCGGTGCGTCGACCTCGGCGACCACCACGGCGAGCTCACCGGTCAGTCGTCCGGCGGCGCGCACGTCGGCCAGCGCGAGGCGGACGTCGTCGGCGAGGGCTGCGGGCACCTGCAGGGTGGCTCCCAGGATCGGCGTGCGCATCGAGACCTTGGCCTCCGACTTCACCTTGCGCAACGCGGCCAGGGCCGCACCGGCCGCGGTCACCACGCCGAACGGGGCATCGTCGGCCACGGCCTGCAGGGGCTGGGCCGTCGGCCACTGCTGGTGGTGCACCGAGCCCGTCCGCCACCAGGACCAGACCTCCTCGGTGGCGAACGGCAGCACCGGCGCGAACAGCCGCAGCAGCACGTCCAGCGCGATGGCCAGGGCCGCGCGGGCCGAGGCTGCGCCGGTCGGGTCGGACTCGGCGGCGTAGGCGCGGTCCTTCACCAGCTCCAGGTAGTCATCGCAGAACGTCCAGAAGAAGGTCTCGGTGACCTCGAGCGCGCGGGTGTGGTCGTACGCCTCGAGCGCCTCGGTGGCCCTGGTCACCACATCGGCCAGGCCGGCGAGCATCGCGCGGTCGAGCGGCACCACCACATCGGCCGGGTCCAGGCTCACCGGTTCGTCCTGCCCGGCGAACGACAGCGCGAACTTGCTCGCGTTGAGCACCTTGATCGCCAGCCGCCGGCCGATCTTCATCTGGCCGATCTCGAAGGTCGCGTCCGCGCCGAGCCGGGCCGAGGCGGCCCAGTAGCGCACCGCGTCCGAGCCGTGCTCGGTGAGCAGGCCCATCGGCGTGACCACGTTGCCCTTGGACTTGCTCATCTTCTTGCGGTCGGGGTCGAGGATCCACCCCGACAGTGCCGCATCGCTCCACGGCAGCTGCCCGAACTCCAGGTGCGAGCGCACCACGGTGGAGAACAGCCAGGTGCGGATGATGTCGTGGCCCTGCGGGCGCAGGTCCATCGGGAAGACCTTGGCGAACAGCTCGGGGTCGGTGCGCCAGCCGCCGGCGATCTGCGGCGTCAGCGAGCTGGTGGCCCAGGTGTCCATGACGTCCGGGTC
>JAHIJU010000323.1 GCA_018898235.1 Actinomycetota bacterium
ACGGGCGACACCGTGGGCGACCCCTACAAGGACACCGCCGGCCCCGCCATCAACCCGCTCATCAAGGTGATGAACCTGGTGGCGCTGCTGATCGCCCCGGCGGTCGTGCAGATCTCGGCAGGGGTGAACGCCAACCAGCCGGCGCGTCTGCTCATCGCCATCCTGGCGATGATGGTGGCGTTCGGCGCCGTCATCATCTCCCGGGTCCGGGCCGCGCGGGTCGACCGCACCGGCCCCATCGAGCCGGAGGCGTACCAGCTCGCGCTCGAGCACGACGAGGTGCTGCACAGCGGTCAGGGTCCGGCCGCGGGCGCCACCGATCGCAGCTGAGTCGCAGCTCACCGAGGGCCCCGGCACGCGCCGGGGCCCTCGGCGTTCCCCGGACCTAGGGTGAGCCCGGTGCGGGTGGTCAGCTACAACGTGCACGGGCTGCGATGCGGCGCGGCCGTCGCCGAGGTGCTGCGTGAGCTGGCGCCGGACGTCGTCGGGGTGCAGGAACCGGGCCGCGGGCCGCTCGGCCGGTGGCGTCTGCACCTGCTCTGCCGTCGCACCGGTCTGCGCCAGGTGGGGCCGCCCTGGCGGACCGTGGCGCTGCTCGTGGCGCCCGGGTTCACGGTGACCGCCAGGAGTCGGGTCCGGGTGCCGCGGGACCGACCGACGGTGCGCCGACCGCTGCCCCGGGCGCGCGGTGCTCTGCTCGCCGAGGTCGGCGGACTGCGGGTGGTCGTGCTGCACCTGGGGCTGAGCGCCGCGGTGCGCGCCGCGCAGCTGGAGGCGCTGGAGGCGGCCGTCACCGGCGCGACGCGATGCGTGGTGCTCGCCGACCTCAACGAGCGTCCGGGCGGACCGTCGTGGCGCCGGCTGGCGTCCCGGCTGTGCGACGCCGCGTCGAACGCCGGGCCGACCAATCCCGCCGACGAGCCGGAGGCACGGATCGACGCGGTGCTGGTGGACCCGGCGCTGTCCGGTCCGGCCCTGTCCGGCCCCGGTGCGCTCCGGGCCGGGGAGGTGAGCCGGTCCGCCGCCCGGACCGCCAGCGATCACCTGCCCGTCGTCGTGGACCTGGCCGTCGACCGCTTGACGGCCTCCTGAGCGCACCTGCGGGCGACGTCGTCGGGTCTAGGCTGCCGCCGCGGGTCGCAGCGACCTGTCGACAGGAGGACAGCATGGGCGTGCAGGACCTGGCACCGGTCGTCGTCGTCGGCGGGGGTGTGATGGGCGGTGCGCTGCTGGCCGGTGTGCTGACCGCTGGGTGGTCACCCGACAAGGTGCGGGTGGTCGAGCCGGACGAGGCCCGACGGACGGCCCTCGCCGCCCAGCACGAGGTCGTGGTCGGCGGCGACGTGGCCGTGCTCGCCGCGGGGGCGTCGGTCGTGCTGCTCGCCGTGAAACCCGCCGTGGTTCCCGCGGTGCTCGCGGCCCTCGCGCCGGCACTGGCCCCGGGCGCCCTGGTGGTCTCCGTCGCGGCCGGGGTCCCGCTCGCGCTCTACGAGCGCCTGCTGCCGCCCGGCACCCCCGTGGTCCGCGTGATGCCCAACACGCCCGCGCTCATCGGCAAGGGCGTCGCGGCGATCGCCCCGGGCTCGGCCGCGCGGGAGCAGCACCTGGAGCTGGCCGAGCGGTTGCTTGCCGCGACCGGCATGGTGGTCCGGGTCGCGGAGAAGGACCTGGACGCCGTCACCGCGATCTCCGGTTCGGGGCCCGCCTACGCCTTCTACCTGATCGATGCCATGGCCGAGGCGGGGGTCCTGCTCGGACTGTCCCGGGACGTGGCCCAACGTCTCGCGGTCGCGACCGTCGAGGGCGCCGCAGCCCTGGCGAGCGTGACCGGCGATCACCCCGTCGTGCTGCGTGAGCGGGTGTCGTCCCCTGGCGGGACGACGGTGGCGGCCGTCGCCGAGCTCGATGCGCACGGCGTGCGTGCCGGTGTCGTGGCCGCGGCTCGTGCGGCGTACGCCCGATCGGTCGAGCTGGGAGCCGCCGCCGGCGCCTGACGCGTGGGGCCGGCCGGCGCGCGGTTCAGGGCCGGCGCGAGAACCGGTCGAGCAGGTCCGGGTTCCCGGCCACGATGATCGTGTCGGAGACCGAGACGCGGGTGTCCGGCGGGGCGTACCGGAAGTCCAGCCCGGGGCTCTTGACCCCGATGACGGTCACGCCGTACTTGGTGCGCACGTGCGCCTGGGCCAACGTGAAGCCCTCGAGCTCGCGCGGCGGCCGCATCTTGACGATCGTGAAGCCGTCCTCGACCTCGATGTAGTCGAGCAGCTTGCCGGAGACCAGGTGCGCCACCCGCTCACCGGCCTCGGACTCGGGACGGACCACGTGGTGGGCGCCGATGCGGGCCAGGATCCGGGCGTGCTCGTTGCTCACGGCCTTGGCCCAGATCTGCGGCACGCCGATGTCGACGAGGTTC
>JAHIJU010000324.1 GCA_018898235.1 Actinomycetota bacterium
GCACCTGCGGGCTGCCGACGACGACGGCCGGGGTCGCGATCACGGCCTGGGTGCCGACGGGGGAGACGGCCTCGTCGAACGCCTCGACGACCAGGCGCAGGTGCTCGGGCGTCGTGAGCTCGTCGCAGGTGACCTGCACGTGGTCGCCGTCGGGCGCCCACAGGTCGATCCCCCGGTGCGCCGCGGCCACCAGGACGGCGTTCGCCCGGCCCGGGACGACGACGCGGACGGTGTCGAAGAAGGCCTCGTGCTCGGCCTCCAGGCCCACGGTGCCCAGCAGGTCCGCGAGCCGCGAGGCCGAGGCGTGCACCTGCTCCGCGATCGCCCGCAGCCCCTCGGGACCGTGGTAGACGGCGTACATGGCCGCGACCACGGCCAGCAGCGCCTGGGCGGTGCAGATGTTGCTGGTCGCCTTCTCCCGGCGGATGTGCTGCTCCCGCGTCGCCAGCGCCAGCCGGTAGGCCGGCGTCCCGTCGGCGTCGACGCTCACCCCGACCAACCGGCCGGGCAGGGTGCGCTCCAACCCGGTGCGTACTGCCATGAACGCCGCGTGCGGGCCGCCGCCGAACAGCGGAACGCCGAACCGCTGCGCCGAGCCGACGGCCACATCGGCCCCGACCTCGCCGGGCGCCTGCACGAGCGCGAGGGCGAGCAGATCGGTCGCGACGGTGACCAGTGCGCCACGCGCGTGCGCGGCCGCGACGACCGGCGCCAGGTCGATCAGCCGCCCGTCGGCCCCGCACTGCTGGACGACGACCCCGACCAGCGGGCCCTCGATCGCCGGCAGCCCGTCGACCAGATCGGCCACGACCACCGCCTGCCCGATCGCCTCGGCCCGCCCCCGGGCCACCGCGAGCGACTGGCCGAACAGGGTGGCATCGAGCACGACGGTGCCCTCGGCCTTCGACGCCCGGCGCATGAGCGCGACCGCCTCGGCGACGGCGGTGGCCTCGTCGAGCAGGGAGGCGTTGGCGACCGGCAGCCCGGTGAGGTCCTCGACCACGGTCTGGAAGGTGAGCAGCGCCTCCAGCCGGCCCTGGGAGATCTCGGCCTGGTAGGGCGTGTACGAGGTGTACCAGGCGGGCGACTCCAGCACGTTGCGCCTGATCACGCCCGGGGTCGCGGTGCCGTAGTAGCCCTGGCCGATCATGGTGGTGCGGACGGTGTTGGCCGCGGCCCGCTCGTGCAGCGCGGCGAGCACCTGGTCCTCGGACAGCGCGGGCGGCAGGTCCAGCGGGCGCGGCGAGCGGATCGCGGCCGGGACCGCGGTGGCCACCAGCGCATCGAGATCCGCGTACCCGAGGGTGGTGAGCATGTGGGCCACATCGGCAGCGCGCGGCCCGACGTGTCGGTCGACGAAGGCGGGCGGGTCGACGGGAACGGGGCTGACGGCGTTCGATGAGGTCACTTCGGGACTCCGCGGGGGTAGTCCGGCGCACGCCGGGACCGGCTGGTGGCCTCCCCGCTCTGTCCTCGCGCACGGGGCGCTACCTGAGAGTTTGGCCGGGACGCCCCGGGCCGGGTAGGCCTGCGGGCGGCCGACGTGCACCGTCGGTGGGCGACCAGGGGGTCGCCGCTTTCCAGAGTTGCCTGATCGCGGCGGTACGGGGGCCTGAGAGATTCCCGGGGAGGGTTGCTCCTTCGGCGCATCCGGCGGGTGCGGACGCTCTCCCGTCGCGGTTCATGCGGCGTGTGAAGTTGTGGGCACAGCGTAGCGGGCGGGCCGTCGGGGTCCGAGCGCTCCTGGTCAGCCGGTTCTGCTCGAAACTACTGCAATATTGTTACAGTAGGAGCATGTACGCTGCCGAGGTCGACCAGGCCCTCTCCCTCCCGGTCGATGCGGCGGTCAGCGCCCTCGCGACCCTCCGCGAGGGACAGTGGTTCGAACGCAAGTCCGGACGGACCAGCCCACGCGACCTGGCGCCCGCACTTGTGGCGTTCGCCAACGCCGAGGGCGGCTGCCTCGTCGTGGGGTTCCACGACGGCAGGCTCGACGGTGTCCCGGCGACGAAGATCAACGACATCCGCCAGTCGGCGCAGGACTTCACCCGCCCCGTCGTCCGGCTCCGCACCGAGGAGCACACCGCCGAGGGCCGGACCTTCCTCGTGCTGCGCGTCGACCCCGGAGAGACGGTGCACGAGACCACGGCCGGTGAGTGCTACCTGCGGATCGGCGACGAGTCACGCCGGCTCGGGTTCGCCCAGCGTCAGGAGCTGACGTACGACCGCGGGACCGAACCGTTCGACGGATCCCCTACCGAGGCGCTCGTCAACGACCTGTCGCCCGCCCAGGTCGAGGGCTATCAGGATTCGATCGGCGCGTCGACGCCCGAGGCGATGCTGCGCGCCCGCGGCCTGCTGCGTCGAGATGGTCGCCTCACCGTCGCCGCCTACCTGCTGTTCGCCGACCATCCCCAGGACCTGTACCCCCACGCCCACGTGCGGGTGCTGCGCTACACCGACGTGCACCGTGGCAGCGGTGCCACGCTGACCCTCGACGACGCGGCCGACCTCCGGTGCGAAGGCTCCTTGCCCCAGCAGATCACCGATGCAGCCGCGGCCGTCGAACGCCTCGTCCCCCAGCGCCGCGCCCTCGGCGCCGCGGGACGGTTCGTCGGCCATCCGATCGTGCCGCGCGACGCCTGGCTCGAGGGGCTGGTCAACGCCGTGCTGCACCGGTCCTACTCGATGGTCGGTGACCACGTGCGCGTCGAGATCTTCCCCGATCGCCTCGAGATCTCCAGCCCCGGCCGGTTCCCGGGACTGGTCGACCCCACCCGACCGCTGTCGATCTCCAGGTACGCCCGCAACCCGCGCATCGCCCGCGTGTGCTCGGACCTCGGGATCGCCCAGGAGCTTGGCGAGGGCATCCGCCGCATGTTCGACGAGATGCGCTCACGAGGACTCGCCGACCCCCTCTACACCCAGACCGCCGAGACGGTCCGCCTCGTGCTGTCCGCCGCCGACGCGATCCCCGAGGACGTGCGGTCCACCCTTTCCCGCGGAGCGCTCCACATCCTCGACGTCCTGCGCCGAGCCGGCCGACCACTCGGGACGGGACAGATCGCCGAGACCGCAGGGATCGCCCGGCCCACGGCGGGCCGTCACCTCCGCGCCCTGCAGGGAGCGGGCCTCGTCCGCTGGGACGGGGAGTCGGCCAAGGACCCGCGCGCTACCTGGCGGCTGGTCTGACCGTCAGCCGAGCAGCTCCACCACACGCCCGACGAACCGGTGCGGCTCCACCAGGTGCGGGTAGTGGCCGGCCGACCACACCTCGACCTGGGCGCTCGGGATGCGCTCGCGCAGCCAGGTCGTGTAGTCCGCGCCCAGGTCGGTGCCGTGCACGACGAGGTACGGGGTCCCGGAGGGCAACGCCAGGAGGGTGTCGACCTCCGCGGCCAGGTCCTGCGGCGACAGGTCCAGCATGAGCGCCCAGCTCCCGAGCACCACGGCCTGGTCCGGGCGGCGCAGCTCCTCGATGCGGTCGAAGCTCTCGTCGTCGAGCACGCCACGCATCTGCGCGAACATCCCGCGGATCACCTGCTGGAACAGCTCCGAACGCAGCATCGGCTCGAAGCCGATGGTCTGCTCCTGGAGCGCACCGAGCGCCAGCGGCTGGTCCACGTTGATGACCCCGGCCACGGGGTACGCCGCCGCGTAGGCCGTCGCGACGATGCCGCCCAGGGAGTGGCCGACGACGAACGGCACGGCGTCCGGACCGGCCACCCGCTCGACGACGGCGTGCACATCCACGGCGTACTGCGCCGGGTGGTAGCCGTCGCCCTGCGGCGAGTCCCCGTGCCCGCGCAGGTCGACCCGCAGCACCCGGGCGTGCTCGGCGAGCTCGGCCGTGATCGGGTCGAACGAGTGCCGGTTCTCGGTGATGCCGTGGATCAGCACGAGGAGCGGGCCGGAGCCCTGCTCGTCGTAGGACAACGGGACGGTCGCGGACAGGGCGTCGGGCATGGTGTCTCCTCGGGAGGTCGGGCCGGCAGAGCGGGTCCAGCAGGGGAGTGCGTCCAGCAGGGTCCAGCAGGGTCAGGGCAGTGCGAGCAGGGTGAGCAGGCGCGCGACGAACCGGTCGGGGTCCACCAGGTGCGGGTAGTGCCCGCCCGACCAGCCCTCGATCCGGGTGGCCCGGGCGTGCTCACGCAACCAGCTGACGTAGGTGCGGCCCGGGTCGGCACCGAGCACGCACAGCACCGGGGTACCCGGCATCACGGCGACCACCTGCTCCGCCCAGGCCCGCAGGCTCACCGGGTCGCGTTCGCGCAACGGCTGCCACATCCCGGCCAGCACCTGCGGGTCGGCCCGCCGCAGCGCGCGCAGCCGTGCCTGCTCGTCCTCGCCCAGCGGCCCGTAGCCCGACGGGTACAGCAGCACCCGTTCGACGTCGTCGGCGGCCGGCTCGGCGGGCAGCGCCCTGACCAGCGCGTCCGAACCCGACCACAAGAGGTGCTGGTCCACGTCCACCACCCCGGCGGTGGGGAACCAGGTGGCGTAGTCCATCGCGACGAAGGCCCCGTACCCGTGGCCGACGAGCAACGGCGGCTGCGCATCGGCGTCCCGGGCGGCCAGCACCGCGCGCAGGTCGGCGACGTGGTCCTCGACGTCGTACCCGTCGCCCGCCGGGGAGGCGCCGTGCCCGCGCAGGTCCACCGTGAGCACCCGGGCCCGACCCTCCAGCCGGTCGACCACCGGGTCCCAGGCGCGGTGGTCCTCGGCGAGCTCGTGCAGCAGCACGACGAGCGGGCCGGTGCCGTGCTCGACCCCGTGCTCGACGACCGCGAGCGGCACCGGGTGCGCCGAGCGTGGTCCCGTCATCGCACGTCCGGCGGCTGGATGACGAGGGCGTGGGCGAGCGCCCCGGCCGCGAGCGCCGCCTCGACCACCACCTCGACGTCGACCAGCGCCCCCTCGACGAGCAGCGGTTCGCCGCGGTCGGTCACCCCCGACCAGCGCACGCCCGCATGCGCCGGCGGCACGAACGCGACGCCCGCAGGCAGCTGCAGCACCGCGGCGGCACGAACCCCCAGGTCATCGGCCCGGCGCACCAGCACCGAGTGCACGACGGCCAGGCGTTCGACGCTGCGGGCCAGCAGCCGCTGCCGTCGCTCATTGGCCACGAACGTCACCGTGACCAGGCCGGTGCCCTCGGCGGACTCGCCCGTGGCCAGGGCGTCGAAGTTCACGCCGCGGGTCGCGAACACCCCGGCCAGGGCCACGATCGTGCCCGTCCGGTGGTCGGCCCGCACGTACAGGATCCAGCGCACCTCGTCGTTCATACCGCTCCCTCCAGCCAGGGCGCAGTGAGCTGCTGCACCCGTCCGCCCACCTGCGCCAGCCGCCGCGACTCGTCCGGGGCGGTCGGGTCGCCCAGCACATGGGTCCAGCCCTCGGGCCCCAGCACGAGCGGCACCCCGAGCACCCCGTGCCACGGCTCGCCGCCCACCTCGACCTCACCGGCGAGGGCCACCTGCCCCGCGACGACGATGTCCCGGCCGTCGCACACCACCTCGACCAGATCGACCGTCGCCGCCGCCGATCCGGACGCCGTCTTGGCCCCGCTCTGGTGGGTGAGCCACGGCCGGCAGACCACGCGCAGGTCCGGCGGGTAGGTCTCGACCAGGGCGAACGCTGCGGCGACATCGGTCGTGAGCAGCGGCAGGAGGTCCCGCTGGGCGGCGGCGACCTCCTGGTCGAAGGTGTCCAGGGTGCGCGGGCCGCGCAGCGTCGCGACCGCGCGGGCCCGCTCATCGGCCAGCAGACCCGAGATCCGCACGCTCGACCACAGCGGCACCAGATCGTGCCCGTGCTGCCCGCCGACGAACCCGCCGACGCGGTGCCGGCGCACCCCGAGCGACTCGGCGAGCTCGCGACGGAACCGCAGGGTGTCCAACCAGGCGCCCATCCCGATCACCCGGTGCCGGCCGAGGCGCTGGGCCATCACGGCCACCCCGAGCTCGACCGGGTTGGACACCACGATGACGACCTCGCTGCCCGACCCGCCCGCAGCCAGCGCATCGGCGTAGGCGGCGAACACCACGGCGTTGTCGGCGGCCAGCGCGGCCCGGTCGGTGTTCGCCCCGGGGTGCGTGGGCGAGGTGCGGCCGGCCGCGACGACGACGACGTCGGCCACCACCTCGGACGGGTCCATCGCCACGTCGATGAGCGGTGCGTGCTCGGCGTAGGCGTCCACCAGGTCCGCGCGCAGCCCGTACGCCGCGCGGCCGGAGGCGCCGTCGGCCCGCCCGACGAGCTGCAGCCGCGCCGCCGACGGCAGGATCCGCCGTTCGACGAGCTGGGTGCACACCTGACGGCCCACGTCCCCCGTGGCCCCGAGCACCGCTACGTCCATGCGCGAAGGCTAGTTGTCGGAGGCCAGGGCGATGGTGACGCCGTGCCCGGGCTGCTGCGCGGGCAGCTGTCTCGGCCGCGACGCGGCCGGGTCCGGCGACGCTCGGCGAGCCACCGCCGACCGGACCGTCGTCCGCCGTCTCCGCTGTTCGAGGCTATTCGAGGTTGGCAGCGATCCAGACCTGCATCGCTGCACGGATGACCTCGGCGTTGTGCTGCCCGCCGTAGGTCGCCGCGAAGCGCACATCCGCGACGTACAGCTCCGACAGACCGGCGTACGAGTCGGCGTCGGGAGCGCGGCCTCCCCAGAAGTCGGTCACCCAGCGGTGGTGCGCGGCGATCAGAGCCTGGAAGCTCGCGCCGGTGGGGTCGTCGCCGCAGGTCGCGGCCTCGCGGAGTGCCGCGTTGATGTCGAGGCTTCGCTCATCGTCACAACGGCGCTGATCCTCGCTCATCTGGTCACGGCGCTTCGCGCTGCGCTCCCACGCCTCGTCACCCCAGCGCTCGCGCACCTCGGCTTCGTATCGGGTCTCGTCGACTCCTGCGAAGACTTCCTCGATGGTCATGGTCCGGCCCTTCGTCACCGCGGCCAGCGTGTGCCGTACGGCGGAGATCTGTCGATCGGTGCGGTCTCGTCGTTCTTCCAGGAGCGCGAGATGGGAGGTGATCGCCTGGGCGAGTGTCGCGTCGTCCTCGAGGGCGATGCGGATGGTCGCGAGCGGGAGCTCCAGCGCACGCAGCGACAGGATCCGGTAGAGCCGTGACAGCTCGGCGTCTCCGTAGAACCGGTACCCGTTGTTCGCGACTCGCGAGGGTCGAAGGAGACCGATCTGCTCGTAGTGCCGCAGCGTGCGGCTCGTGAGTCCTGTCGCCCGGGCCACCTCCCTGATCGGCCACTCCGTCATGCGCGTTCTCCCGGTCAGTCTCGGGTCGGGCCTGATGCGGACCCTTCGGGGGCCTCGAACTCCCCGGTGATCCGATCGTTCACCCAGGCCTGCGCCGCAGCCTGGTCGACCATTCGTGGGGCGGTCAACGTCACGGTGTTGCCATCGGCATCGGCGAACCCGACATCGGTCGTGAACCACGGCGTGTCGAACGGTCCCGTGACATCACCGCCGGCCGCACGGATCCGCTCCGCGACGTCGTCGAGGTCGGTCTCGCCCGCCGCGAACGAAACCGAGACGGTCCCGCGCACCGCCGCCCCTCGGGTCATGAGGATGTCCTGGAACCTCTCGCGTCGCAGATGCACGAGCGCGGGCAGACCACCGGGTCCGGGAATGGTCGCCAGCTTCACGAAACCTGCCGCGGCGTACAGCGTTTCCGCGGCAGTGAGGTCGCTGACCACCAGGTTCACGAACATCGGCATCGCATAGATCGACCGGTCGACGGCCGGCCCGTTCTTCTCCGTCATGAACGTCACCCTGTCGGTTGACGTCGCGGCAGAGTCAAGCCGTCGCGACCTCATCGGCGCGCGAAGGCCGCCCGCTGCCAGGTGCCGATCCGTTCGACCGCCTGGCGGGCGACCTGCGGCGGCACGCAGAACGAGACCCGCACCCAGCGCTCGCCGTCCGCCGGGTCGAAGTCGGTGCCGGGCGTCACCGCGACATCCGCCTCGGCGAGCAGCCGACGGCACCAGGTGACCGAGTCCAGACCCGAACCGGACACGTCCGCGTAGAAGTAGAACGCCCCGTCGGCCGGGGCGACCCGGTCCCACCCCAGGGCGGGCGCGGCGTCGAGCAGCACCTGCCGGGAGGCCGCGTACTGCTCGACGCGCGCCTCCGACTCCGCGTACGCGGCAGGCGTGAACGAGGCGAGCGCCGCGTACTGGGACAGGGCCGGCGGGCACAGCGCCAGGTTCCCGGCCAGGGCCCCGACGGGGTCGACGAGCTCGTCCGGCAGCACCAGCCAGCCCAGGCGCCAGCCCGTCATCGCCCAGAACTTCGACCACGAGCTCACCACCACGGCGTCCGGGAACCGGGCCGCGGTCGAGACCGGCGTCGCCCCCGGGTAGGTGATGCCGTGGTAGATCTCGTCGCTCACCAGCCGGACTCTGTGCGCGGCGCACCAGGTCGCGAGCGCCGTGAGCTCCTCGGGCGCGATCATCGTGCCGGTCGGGTTCGCCGGGCTCGCGACCACCAGCCCGGCCACCGGTTCGTCGAGCGCCTCGAGCATCGCCGGCGTCGGCTGGTAGCGGGTGTCCGGCCCGCACGGCAGGTCGACCACCTCGCAGCCGAGGGCCGCCAGGATGTTCGCGTACGCCGGGTACCCGGGCCGCGCCAGCGCCACCCGGTCGCCCAGCGCGAACGCCGCGAGGAACGCGAACAGGAACGCCCCGGAGGATCCAGTGGTGATGACGATTCTCCCCGGGTCCACGTCCACGTCGTACCAGCGCCGGTAGTGCCCGGCCACGGCCGCCCGCAGCTCCGGCAGCCCCAGGGCCTCGGTGTAGCCCAACGGGCTGTGCTCCAACGCCTGCGCCGCAGCGGCGAGCACCGGCTCCGGCGCCCCGCCCATCGGCTCACCCACGCACAGGCTCAGCACATCGGACCCCGCGGCCCGTCGCTCGTTCGCCTCGGCCAGGATGTCCATGACGGCAAACCGGGTGACGGGCGGACGCGGCGTGGGGCTCACCTGGCCATTGTCCGCCGTCCCGCGGACACCCGGTCGTCCAGCCGCACCTCCACCCAGGTGCCCTCCGGCTGGTCGTCGACCACCCGCAGCGCAGCACCCGCCACCGCCTCCAGCCGCGCCGCCCGGGCGCGGTCGCCGGGCACCGCGACCACGGCCAGCGTCGCCGGCGGCGTCTGCGCGTAGACCGAGACCGTGAGCTCGCGCGGCGCCGGCTCGTCGAGAGCCGCGACGACGACGGCGCAGATCGAGTCGTACGGCGGGTCGAGCGCCCCGTCGGACTGCACCCGGACCCGGCAGCCCGCGCTCCGGGCCCGGCGCACCGCCGCCCGCGCGCGGTCGTCGAGCACCTCGGGCAGGTGCAGCTCATCGCGCACCGCCTGCTCAAGCAACGCGGCCTCGTCCCGCACCGACGCGTCCCGGCTGCTCAGCGACCCGTCGGCCAGGCCGCGCAGGAACGGCAGCACCAGCACCTGCAAGCGGGCCCGGCGGCGGCCGCGCACCTGGCGGGCGGCCGAGCGCTGCCACGCCCGCACCAGCTGGGCGTCGCTCGCGGCCTCGGCCCGGTCGACGACGGCCGCGAGCCGCTGCACCACGGTCTGCATCCGGAACCCCACGAGCACGACGAGCGAGCTGAGCAGCAGCACCATGGCCAGCACCTGCGGCTCGGCGCCCGCGTGGAGCCCGATCCCCCACACCCCCAGGTGCACCCCGGCGAGCGTCGCGACCGCCGGGACGACGCCGCCGCCCAGGCCCACGATGAGCAGCAACGGTCCGATCGCGATGAGCGGCCAGACCTGGTCGGTGCCCCACTGCGCCCCGCGGAGTCCGGCGGTGGTGGCCAGGGCCCCGGCGCCCGCGACGACCAGCGCCACCGCGTCCCACCACCGCGACATCGGCTGTCCCGCCCGCAGCGCCACCAGGACGGTGAGGCCGCTGAGCACCGCGAACCAGCCGAGTGCCGCCGGCGAGGTCCCGCCGTCCCCTACGTGCGAGAGCGCGAGCGCACCGGCGGCGACCGTCACCGGCAGCGGCGCCATCGCCAGACGGCGGCTCAGTGGGCCAGGCCGGCCCGCGAGGTCCGGTACCGACCCGGTCCTCGGGGGCCAGGGCCACACCAGCTCCACCCGGGTCCCGGCCCCGGGTGCGCTCGTGACGTGCGCACTCCCACCCGCCTCGACGAGCCTGTCGACCACCGAGATGCGCAACCCGCCCGCCGGGAGCTGGGTCGGCACCACGAAGCCCGTCCCGTCGTCAGCCACCACCAGCCGCTGCTCCCCGTCCGACCGTTCGAGGCTCACCCGCACCAGGCCGGCGTCGGCGTGCCGGTCCACGTTGCGCAGCGCCTCGCCGACGGCGCCGACCAGGGCCCCGGCCAGCCGGACCGGGAGCACCAGCGTCTCGGGGCACTGCACGTCGACCGGTGTGCTCGACGACTCGGCCAGGTCGCGGAGCGCCGGCAGCACGTCGATCGCACCGTCGACCGGCTCGACGTCGCCCCGCTCGACGGCGTCGAGCGCGCGCTCGGCGTACCGCCGGACCTCCATCCCGACGATCCCCGGCGTCGCCGCGGCGCGCAGTGCGGCAGCGACCTCGTCGTGCAGCATGCCCTGCCACGAGGTCTGTGCCCGGGCCCGGGCGCGCGCGCGGACGAGCTCCGCCTCGGCTCCACGCTGCTCACGCACCGCCGCATCCGCGCGGTCAGCCGCCGCCCGCAGCTGTCCGCGCACCACGAGTGCGACGGCGAGCAGTGCGAGCGGGGGCCACAGCCACAGCACCGCCCGGCCGAAGCCCACCTCGGACACCTGGGTCACGAGCTGGGCGGCGATCACCACGCCGGCCAGCAGCTCACCGCGGGGCAGCAGCAGCACGGCGGCCAGCACGGCGATCGCGGCCGGTGCGCTCGACACCATCGGCAGCACCCCGGCCGGCGCCGGTGCGCCGAGGACGAGGAGCGGCAGCAACGCCACCCCGGCCAGCGCCAGCGCCGTGCCTCGGCCACCCCGGCCGCGGACCAGCCGGATCGCCACGAGGCCCCAGATCCCGACCATGGCCAGGGTCGCGGCCGTCTCCCGACCGGAGCGGGCCAACGTCACCGGCAGCGCCGACGATGCGACCGCGATGCCGGTCAGCGCGAGCGTGCCGGCCAGCGCGTGCCGCAGACCGGCATCCACCACGTCACGGCGGCGGCCGGCGACCGGGATCGTCACCGCACGGCGTCGAGGTCCAGGTGTCCGTCGCGGACAACCAGGTAGGCGGCCTCCCGTGGACCGTTGACGACCGTCGTCCCGCACCGGGCGTACTTCTCGACGACTCGGTAGCAGTAGGTGCGCGCCGTGTCCGCGCTGGTGCCGACCTCGCGGGCGATCTGCAACCAGGGCAGGCCGCGCGCCAGCAGGCTGAGCACGTCGATCTCCTTGGGCGAGAGCCGCACCCGGCGCAACGGATCGGTGACCAGCTGCTGGGCGAGCCGGCTGGAGACCGCGAACTCGCCGTCGGCGGCGTGCCGGATCGCCTCGACGAGGCTCGCCTCGGAGTCCTCCTTGAGCACCAGGCCCAGCGCACCGGCGTCCAGGGCCCGCCCGACCACGGCCGGCCGGTGGTCGGAGGTCACCAGCAGCACCCCGGCGCCGAGGTCGGTCAGCCGGCGCACGTTGTCCTGGACGTCCGAGCCGTCGTCGAGGTGCACGTCCAGCAGCACGACGGTGAGCGGCGTCACCCAGGCGGAGAGCAGCTCGTCGACGGTCCGCCCGGTCGCCACCAGCTGGAGCTGCGGGCGAGCGGCGGACAGCGCCGCGGCGAGCCCGCGCAGGACGAGCGGGTGGTCGTCGACCGCTCCGACGAGAATCACCGCGCCCCCCTCCCCTCCACCGCCGACCCTGCCGGATCGGCGGATCGTTCCCGCACCCTGCGAGGCTCCGCGCACTCAGCGTGCGCGACCCCGGGCGATGCCTCGGCGACCTTGCCGATCGACCGCCCCCGACCGACCACACCGGGACCGGCCCGCTCCGCCCGGACCGTGGTCTTCGACCTTGGTGTAGCAGAACGGCACGTTACCGCTCGGTCACATGGGCCCGCGGCAAGCTGTGTCCCTTTTCACCCAGGACCTCCGGCCGCCAGCGGTCCCTCTCACCTGCGGCGACGCTGCCTCAGGCCTCAGGAACGCCCGCCAGCAGCGCGGCGACGTAGGCGACCACCCCGTCGGCGGCCGCCTCCACCTGGTCGAGGCAGACCTCGAAGGCCACGTCGGGACGGCTCCACGGGTCCTCAATGTCGAGCAGGTGCTCGGGCCCGCCCTGCGGTGCGGCGGGGTCGAACTCGCGGTGCAGGGCGATCCGTCCGGGCTGGGCGGCACCGTGCCGGACGAGGCTCCGCAGCGCCCGTGCGTGCCCCGAGGTCATCGCGAGCACGAGGTCCCGCTGGCCGAGCTCCCCGGCGAGCACCTGCCGGGCGCGGTGCTCGTCCCCGCCCGGGTACCCGCGCGCCACCAGCGCGCGCCGCGCCTGCGGGTTGATGCCACGGCCCTCCTCCTCGTCGCTGACCCCCCGTGAGTCCACGACCACGGCTCCACCGAGCCCCGCCGCCTCGAACCGGGAGCACAGCACCACCTCGGCCATCGGTGAACGGCAGATGTTGCCGGTGCACACGGTCATGACCCTGATCGGTTCGCCCATGCTGCGTCCTCCCTCGTCGCGCGCGCCGAGCGGGCGTGCGCTGCGATTGTCCCGGAGCCGGGTGGTCGCCGCGGGCGCGGTTCCTTCCGCCGTGCTTCCGCCGGCCGGCCGTCAGGAACCGCGGTCGGACGTGGCAGGGTGGAGGTGTGGGTCTCAAGACAGCAGGACAGATCGATCAGATGCGACCGGCGGGCCGCTTCATCGCGAGTGTGCTCACCTCGTTGCAGGAGGTGGCGGCGCCCGGAATGACGCTGCGCGACCTCGATGCGCATGCGCACGACATGATCCGGGCGGCCGGTGCCCGCTCGGTGTACCTGGGCTACCACCCGTCGTTCGGGGCCATGCCCTACCCCGGGGTGCTGTGCACCTCGGTCAACGACGCGGCACTGCACGGCCTCCCGTCGGACCAGGTGCTGGCCCCCGGTGACGTGCTCTCGGTGGACTTCGCGGCCGAGCTCAACGGCTGGGTGGCCGATTCCGCGATCACGTTCCAGCTCCCGCCGCACACCTCGGAGGCCCAGCGCCTCATCGCGACGACCGCTGCGGCGCTCGACGCCGGGATCGCGGCCGCGAAGGTCGGGGCCCGGATGGGCGACGTCTCCTCGGCCATCGGGAAGGTCGGCCGCTCGGCGGGATACGGCATCAACGCCGACTTCGGCGGGCACGGCGTGGGACGCACCATGCACGAGGACCCGCACGTCCCGAACCTCGGGCGTCCGGGATCGGGTCAGCGGTTGAAGAACGGCCTGGTCATCGCCATCGAGCCGTGGTTCATGGCCGGGTCCGACGACTACGAGATCGATCCTGACGGCTGGACCATCCGCTCGGCCGACGGCGCCAGCACGGCGCACTTCGAGCACACCGTCGCCCTCACCGACTCCGGCACCATCATCCTCACCGCCCGCGACTGACCCCGCCCCGGCCCGTTCGGCCGGGAACTGGTCAGTTGGGACCCGCAACACGCCGGTGGGCCACCCCCAACTGACCAGTTGCACAAGCCAGCCAGGCTGAGGCGGCCGGGGCCGGGCGGGCTGAGACGGCCGGGCTGAGGCGGGCTGGCCGGCGGGGTGGGGACAGCCCGTGGGGTGGTTCCGGTGGAACCTGCCGCGAAGGACGAGGTCGCGGTACCCACGGGCTGCGGTGACTGCTGTGGTCAACGCCAGCCGTCTCCCGATGATCCGGGGGCGCCGGTGCGGATCGAGCAATCCGTCCGATGCTTCGGGCGGCTAGCGAGCAGCCACCTCACGCGTCCGTAGAGACTTCATCTCGTGGACCACCTCCTCTCCCGTGTCCGACGACGGTAGGACGCCACCGGGTCGCGGGCCAAGGGGTTTTCGCCGACGGCCGGCGAACGCGGACGCACCCGGGCAGAAGCGGCACCGGCTGACGCGGATGCACCCGGGCGAACGCAGACCTCGCAGACGCTCAGCCGGGCGGAGGCGGACGAGGCCACACCCGCCCGACGGTCCTGGCAGCGCGGCGCGGCGCGGCGCGGGCTCGGCGCGACACGGCGCAGCGCAAGCTCGGCGGGAACCGTCGCGGACGCACGACGGCCCGGGACGCAGTGGCTGATTCTGCGTCCCGGGCCGTCGCCCCGTCGTCAGGAGTGTTCGACGAGGAACTGGGTGTAGGCCGGCACGGTGAGGAAGGTCGGGAAGTCGTCCCCGAGGGCGACCTCGCGGAACAGCGACGCGGCGTCGTCGAACCGGTCGCCGTCGACCCGGGGGAGCTCCCCGAGCACGGTGGTCAGCACGTCCTCGACCGAGGAGGCGTCGACCAGGGTGCCTTCGGCCGTCACCACCTGCTGGTGGATCCACTGCCAGATCTGCGAGCGCGAGATCTCAGCCGTGGCCGCGTCCTCCATGAGGTTGTCCAGGGCGACCGCCCCGTACCCGCGCAGCCAGGCCTCGAGGTAGCGCACCCCGATCGACACGTTCTGGTGCACCCCGGCGTCGGTGATGGCGCCCGGTTCGCGACCCCCTGCCGAGGCGATGTCGAGCAGGTCGGCCGCCTCGACGTGCACGTCCTCGCGCAGCCGGTGGCGCTGGTCCACCCGGTTGCCGAACGCCTCGTCGAACACGGCCTGGGCGACCGGCACGAGGTCGGGGTGGGCCACCCAGGTGCCGTCGTAGCCCTGGCCGACCTCCCGCTCCTTGTCGGACCGCACCTGGGACAGCGCCCGTTGGGTGACCTCGGGCTCGCGTCGGTTGGGGATGAACGCGCTCATCCCGCCGATGGCCTGGGCACCGCGCTTGTGGCAGGTCTGGACCAGCAGCTCGCTGTAGGCCTTCATGAACGGCACGGTCATGGTGACCCGCGACCGGTCCGGCAGCACGAACCGCTTGCCCCGGTTCCGGAAGTTCTTGATGACGGAGAAGATGTAGTCCCAGCGACCCGCGTTGAGCCCCGCGCAGTGGTCGCGCAGCTCGTAGAGGATCTCCTCCA
>JAHIJU010000325.1 GCA_018898235.1 Actinomycetota bacterium
CCGCGCAGCACCTCGCTCGGCAACGGGAAGCGGTCGGCCGCGAGCACCCAGTCGAGCACCTCGAGGCAGCCGCCCCAGGTCGGCCCTACGACCCGTCGCCGGGGCCCGGCCCACGTCCAGGGCTCGGTCGGCTCGCGCTCGCCGTTCTCCACCAGCGCCTGCGGATCGTTCCAGTCGACGCCGAAATCCTCCGACTCCCCTGGATCGGTGAGCTCCAGCTGCTCACCGGTGAGCAGCGCGGCCCGCAGCGACCGGGCGTGCACCTCGTCCACCGCGGGACCGGCTCCGAGGTGCACCTGCGTCGACCCGCCGTAGAAGGACGCCACCCCGTTGACCCACAACCAGGTCGTGAGGTTCGTGTTGTCGCTGTACCCGAGGAACGGCTTGGGGTCGGCCCGCGGCAGCCGCGGGTCCAGGTGCGGGATCACGGTGATCTGGTCGTCCCCGCCGATCGTGGCGACGATCGCCCGGATCGACGGATCCGCGAACGCGGCATTGAGGTCGGCCGCCCGGTCGACTGCGCTCGCCCCCAGCCGACGCGTGGTGGCCAGCTCGACGGGAACCAGGCCGGTCACCTCGGCAAGCCGGCGCATCGCCTGCTCGTGCACGGCCGGGAACATCCCCGGCGCCGCGAACGAGGGAGAGAGCACCGCGACCCGGTCACCAGGTCGGGCCTTGGCAGGGTGGACCAGCTCGTGGACGGGCATACGAACTATCCAACCACCGCGGCCCACCGTCAGCCCCGCCGCCAACCGGAGGTTGCGGAGCTTCAGCCCCCACACACCACCCGCAACCGCCGGTTCGGCGGGACGACGGGTGGGCCGGTCCGGCAGGCCGACCGGGCTCGACGTCCCCGCTGGTCCGACGGGCCGACCGAGGCCCCGGCCACCCCGGGCCGCTCAGTCCCCCGTGTCCGCCGCGAGGTCGGCGATGATGGCCGCGGTGCTCGACAGGCCGAGCCGCGTGGCACCCGCGTCGATCATCGACATGGCGTCCGAGCCCGTCCGGATGCCGCCCGACGCCTTCACCCCGAGCCGACCGCCGACCGTGCCCGACATGATGCCGACCGCGCGCATCGTCGCCCCGCCGGCCGGGTGGAACCCGGTCGAGGTCTTCACGAAGTCGGCGCCGGCGTCGGCCGCCGCGCGGCACGACTCGATGAGCTCGTGGTCCGACAGCGCGGCCGACTCGACGATGACCTTGAGCACCGTCGGGCTCGGCGCGGCTGCACGCACCGCCGCGATGTCGTCACGCACGTCGTCGAACCGGCGTTCCTTCGCCGCGCAGAGGTTGATCACCATGTCGATCTCGTCCGCACCGTCGGCCACGGCCTGAGCGGCCTCGGCCGCCTTGATGGCCGACTTGTGCGCCCCCGACGGGAAGCCGACCACTGCCGTGACCTTGACCGCGGGCGACCCGTCGGCTCCGACGGGGATGTCGAGCGGGAGCTGCGACGGCGACACGCACACCGACCAGGCGCCCAGCCGCACGGCCTCGGCGACCGTCGCGGCGACGTCCGCCCGGCTGGCCTCGGGCTTGAGCAGGGTGTGGTCGACGAACTGGGCGAACGCGGCCGCCGACAGCGGTGCGCGGCCGGCGGCAGGCGCTGCCGTGACGTCCGACGAGGGCGTGGGGTTGCTCATGCTCGATGCCTTCCTCCGGTGGGCCCCGCGAACGCGGGGACGATGACGTCCACGACGAGCGCCTCACGCACGTCGTGGTGGGCGAACGCGGCACGGGCCGCGGTCACGGTGACGTCCTGGACGTCCTGCCAGGTCCAGCCGGCCTCGTCGACCAGCAGGGCCAGCTCACGGGATGCCGAGGTGCCCGAGTGCAGCCGGTTGTCGGTGTTCACCGTCACGGCGAACCCCAGCCGGTGCAGCGCGGTCACCGGGTGCTCGGCGATCGACGCCGCGCCCCCGGTCTGCAGGTTGGAGCTGGGGCACAGCTCGAGCGCGATGCGGCGGTCGCGCAGCCAGTGGGCGAGCGGGCTCGTCGGTCCGTCCGGGCCCACCTGCGAGGCGATCGCGACACCGTGCCCGATCCGGCACGCGCCGGCGACGTGCAGCGCCGCCGCGATCGAGCTCGGCCCATCGGCCTCACCGGCGTGCACCGTGCACGGCAGATCGGCCTCCCGCAGCAGGGCGAAGGCCTGCGCGGCACGGGACGGCGGGAACCCGGCCTCCGGCCCGGCGTAGTCGAATCCGACGACGCCCCGGTCCCGGTAGGCCAACGCGACCCGGGCGATCTCGGTCGCCCGGTCGGCCTGCCGCATGGCGCACAACAGCTGGCCGACGACGATCCGCCCACCACTGTCCTGCACACCCTCGTCGATCCCGGCCTGGACCGCCTCGACCACCTGCTCCAGGCTCAACCCGCCGGCCTGGTGCTGCTCAGGGGCGTACCGGAGCTCGGCGAGCACCACACCGTCGGATGCCAGGTCGAGCACGGCTTCACGGGCGACCCGGGCCAGGTTGGCCCGGCTCTGCATGACCGCGACGGTGTGGACGAACGTCTCCAGGTACCGCTCGAGCGACCCCGACGTGCACGAGTCGACGAACCAGGCCCCGAGCTCGTCAGGGACGGTGGTGGGCAGCGGGTGCCCGATCTGCTCGGCCAGCTCGATGATCGTGGCCGGGCGCAGACCGCCGTCGAGGTGGTCGTGGAGCAGCACCTTCGGCAGCGCGCGCACCGCCTCGATCGTCGACCTGGTGCCGACCTCGTCGTCGGCCCCGGTCTTGCCGGGCTCGGACTCCTCCGGGCTCACGCGTCCTCGTCCTCGTCGTCGTTCAGGGGGGTCTCGGTGTCCTGGTCGAGCACGTCCGCCTCATCGGCGTCCGCGCCCAGATCTGCCCGCGCCGGGCCCGGGCGGTAGTCCTCGGGGTCCGTGGGCACCGCCGCGGGGTGGGTGAGGCTCACGGGCTCGTCGGGCTCGACCGGACGCAGCCCCGCGTCACGCCAGGTCGGTTCGCCGGGAACAGTGCTCATCGGTGTGCCTCCCCTTCGCGGTGCGTGCACAGGGCGCGGCCACGCGGTGCCAGCCACGTGCCCCATCCTGGCACCGCTTGCCGCGGTCGGCCCATGGCCCCGCGTCCGGACGAGACGGATCAGACCGCGATCCGGTCGATGACCAGCGGCCCGGGAGTCGTCGATCCGGCCTCGTCCACCACGACGCCCCCGACGAGCGCCTCACGTGCCCGGGCGAAACGCTCGGGTGTGTCGGTGTGCAGCGTGAGGATCGGTTGCCCCGCACGCACCCGGTCGCCGGGACGCGCGTGCAGCTGAACGCCGGCGCCCGCCTGGACCGGATCCTCCTTACGGGCACGGCCCGCGCCGAGGCGCCAGGCCGCGACCCCGACCGCGTAGGCGTCGAGCGTGGTCAGGACACCGTCCTGCTCAGCCACGACGACCTCGGTCTCCCGCGCCACCGGCAGCTCGGCATCCACGTCACCAGCCTGCGCCGCGATCATCGCCCGCCAGGCGTCCATCGCGGAGCCGTCGGCCAGGGCCCGCGCCGGGTCCGCGTCGGGCCGTCCCGCCGCGTCGAGCATCTCGCGGGCCAACGCCACGGTCAGCTCGACCACATCGGCAGGTCCGCCGCCAGCGAGCACCTCGACGGACTCCCGCACCTCCAGCGCGTTGCCCGCCGTCAGGCCGAGCGGCACCGACATGTCGGTCAGCAGCGCCACGGTCCGCACCCCGGCGTCGGTCCCGAGCTCGACCATGGTGCGGGCCAGCTCCCGCGCGCGGTCCAGGTCCTTCATGAACGCACCCGAGCCGACCTTGACGTCCAGCACGAGCGACCCGGTGCCCTCGGCGATCTTCTTACTCATGATCGAGGTCGCGATCAGCGGGATCGCCTCGACGGTGCCCGTGACGTCGCGCAGCGCGTAGAGCTTGCGGTCCGCCGGCGCCAGCCCCGAGCCCGCCTGGCAGATGACAGCACCGACCTGTTCGAGCTGGGTCATCATCTCGTCGTTGGTCAGCGCGGCCCGCCAGCCCGGGATCGACTCGAGCTTGTCCAGCGTCCCGCCGGTGTGCCCCAGACCTCGCCCGGACAGCTGCGGCACCGCGACGCCGAAGGAGGCCACCAGCGGCGCCAGGGGCAACGTGATCTTGTCGCCGACACCGCCCGTGGAGTGCTTGTCCGCGGTCGGCCGCGACAGGCCGGAGAAGTCGAGGCGCTCACCGGAGGCGATCATCGCCGCTGTCCAGCGGGCGATCTCACCGCGGTCCATCCCGTTGAGCAGGATCGCCATCGCCAGGGCCGACATCTGCTCCTCGGCGACCACACCCCGCGTGTAGGCGTCGACCACCCAGTCGATCTGGGGCGCGGTCAGCCGGTGGCCGTCCCGTTTGGCGACGATGACGTCGACGGCGTCGAACGGCTCGTTCATGCGCGGGTCACCAGGTCCTCGGGTCCGAACGCGTCGGGCAGCACCTGCGACATCGGCAGGACGCCCGAGACGGTCTCGACGAGCAGGGCGGGCCCGCCGTGCTCGAACAACAGCTGACGGCAGCGCCCGCACGGCATGACGACCTGGCCGTCACCGGCGACGCAGGTGAACGCGACCAGCCGCCCCCCACCCGAGACGTGCAGCCCCGAGACCAGCGCACACTCGGCGCACAGCGTCAGCCCGTACGAGGCGTTCTCGACGTTGCAGCCGGTCACCACCCGCCCGTCGTCGACGAGCGCGGCCGCACCGACCGGGAACTTCGAGTACGGCGCGTACGCCCTGCCCATGACGTCGCGCGCAGCGGCCCGCAGGCCCGCCCAGTCGATGTCACTTGACATACGGGATCCCCTCCGAGGCCGGTGCTCGCACCTTCCCGACGACGCCGGCGACCGCGAAGATCGTCACGACGTACGGGGTCATGAGCATGATCTGGCTGGGCACCGCGGTGCCGATCACGTTGAGCTGCTGCTGCAGGCTGTTGGCGAAGCCGAACAGCAGGGCCGCCGCGAGCGCGCCCTTCGGCCGCCACCGGCCGAGGATCATGGCCGCCAGCGCGATGTACCCGCCGCCGTTGGTCATCTCCTTGCCGAAGGCCAGCGAGTTGCCCACCGTGTAGAAGGCCCCGCCGAGCCCGGCGACGGCGCCGCCGAGCAGCACCGCGCGCACGCGGGTCCGGTTGACCTTGATGCCGACGGTGTCGGCGGCCTTGGGGTGCTCGCCCACCGAGCGCAGCCGCAGGCCCCACCGGCTGCGGAACACCATCACCTGCAGGACGGCCACGACGACGTACATCAGGTAGACCAGCGCGGTCTGGCGGAACAGCACCGGGCCGATCACGGGGATCTCCGACAGCACCGGGATCGGGATGACGGGCAGGCCGGGTGGGGCGTTCCAGGTGTCCGAGTTCAGCTTGAGCACCGTGGAGAACAGGTAGCTCGTCAGCCCGACCACGAGCACGTTGAGCACGACGCCCACGATGATCTGATCGACGCGGTACTTCACCGCGAACAGCACGAGCAGCGAGGCGACCAGCACACCGGCCACGGGCGCCGCGACGAGCCCGAAGTAGGCGTTCTTGGTCAGCGTCGCGACCACCGCCGCCAGGAACGCCCCGAACAGCAGCTGACCCTCGATCGCGATGTTGATGACACCCGATCGTTCGCACAGCAGGCCCGAGAGCGCACCGAACACGAGCGGCAGGGCCAGGAAGAGCGATCCGGCGAGCAGGCCGGTGAGCGGGAGCACGCTGTCCTTGCCGGCCACCGCCCAGATGAGGAACGCCAGCACCATGGCCACGCCGTAGCCCGGCGCGATCCACGGCGAGGGCCGACGGCGCGTCGTCGTGGCCCGGTAGTGCAGGTAGGCCAGCGCAAGCGCAACCAGGCACAGCAGGGCGGCGCTCAGCTTGGACGGCACGTGGAACACCGGCACCTGGATCACGTCGGTGCGGGTCGAGATCGCGAACCCGCTGGTGCGCCCGTTCGGTCCGAGCAGACCGAACAGGACCAGTCCGAGGACCGCGACGACCGCGTAGGCGATCGGTGCCTTGAGGCTGATCGGGGGCAGGACGGGCGCCGTCGGCGCAGGCGCCTGGGCCGGTGCAGTCACGGTGCTCATGCGCGGACCTCCTTCGCGGTCAGTGCGGACGGCGTCTCTGCGCCGACATGCGATCTGGGCGACGGCAGCCGGAACACCGCCCGGACCAGCGGCGGCGCGGCGATGAACAGCACGATGAGCGACTGGACGACGAGGACCAGGTCGATCGGCGTCCCGGTCCGCGCCTGCATCACGACACCGCCGGCGCGCAGCGCCCCGAACAGGATGCCCGCGAAGAAGATGCCGAGCGGCTTGGACCGCCCGAGCAGCGCCACGGTGATGGCATCGATGCCCACCGTGCCCGCGATGCCCTCGGTCAGCCCGCTGCCGCCCTCGGTGCCGAGGATCTGGGCGGCCCCGGCGAGCCCGGCCAGTGCACCGGCCACCACCATCACCCAGACCGTCACGGTGGCGACCGAGATGCCCGCGGTGCGGGCCGCCTCCGGGTTCGCCCCGACCGCGCGGAACTGGAAGCCGAGCGTCGAACGCTCCATCAACCACCACACCACGAGGCAGGCGACGATCGCGAGCAGGAACCCTGCGTGCAGCCGGAACCCGTCTCCCAGCAGCAGCGGGAACATCGACGAGTCGTGCAGCGCGGGCGACTGCGGGTTGTTGCTGTTGGGGCGCTGCCACGAGTGCAGGCTCAGCAGGTACGCGATGAGGTACACCGCGATGTTGTTGAGCATGATCGTGACGATGACCTCGTTGGCACCGGTGCGGGCCTTGAGCACGCCGGCGATCGCCGCCCAGAGGCCGCCGCCGATCGCGCCGCCGAGCACCGCGAGCAGCACGTGCAGCGGGGCCGACAGCTGGAAGGCGAACCCGATGTACCCGGCGAACACCGCACCGAGGACGACCTGGCCCTGCGCACCGATGTTGAACAGGCTGGCGCGGAAGCCGATGCCCAGCCCGAGACCCGCCAGGATCAGCGGCGTGGCGAGCGTGAGGGTCTCCGTCAGCGACTTGATGCCGCGGGCGAACGAGTCCGCCTCGACGTCGTACACGGCACCGGAGAACAGTGCTGCGTACGCCTGGGAGACCGCATGCCACGCCGCGCCGAACAGGTCGAGCGGCCGGGCGAAGAAGTAGCCGGCAGCGGCCTGCACCGTCGGGTCCGCCGCCGCGATCAGGACCCCGCCGAACAGCAGCGCGAGGACGACGGCCAGCACGGTGACCCCAGCGCTTCCGGTCGCGATCTCCAGCGCCACCTGGCGCCACCTGCTGCCCGTCGGGGCGCCGGGCGCCGGCGCGGGTTCGGGTGCGGCCGCCGGTTCGGGTGCGGCCGCGACGGGCGGCGTCTGGTCGCCGGCGCCGGTGCCGGAGCTGCTCGTCGAGGTCACAGTGCCTCCCCGCCTTCCTGGACTGCAGAACCGTGGTCAGCGCTGCCGAGAGCTGTGTGGTGCTCGGCGGCCTGGATCGCCGCCTCGTCGGCCGGGACGCCGGCCATCATCAGACCGAGGACGTCGCGGTCGGTGCCCGCGGGGACGATCCCGACCACGCGTCCGCGGTACATCACCAGGATGCGATCGGCGAGCGCGACGACCTCGTCGAGCTCGGTCGAGACCAGGATCACGGGGGTCCCGTGGTCACGTTCCGCGACGATCCTGGTGTGCACGAACTCGATCGATCCGACGTCGAGCCCCCGCGTGGGCTGCGAGGCGACCAGCAGCCGCAGCGGTCTGGACAGCTCCCGCGCCAGCACGACCTTCTGCTGGTTGCCCCCGGACAGCGTGCTCGCATGGTCCTCGACCGAACCCGCGCGCACATCGAACTCGACCACGCGACGCTCGGCGTTCTCCCGGATCACGCCGGGGCGCAGCACGCCGAGCCGGGCGTAGGGCGACCGGTCGTACTGGTCGAGCACCAGGTTCTCGGCGATCGAGAAGCTCGCGACAAGTCCGTCGGTCGACCGGTCCTCGGGCACGAAGCCGACACCGGCCGCCAGCACCTCGCGGACCGACCGGCCCTCGAGGGACTCCCCGTCGAGCACCACGGTGCCCGCCGCCGCGTGCCGCAGACCGGTGATGACCTCGGTGAGCTCGGTCTGGCCGTTGCCCTGCACCCCGGCGACGGCGAGGATCTCGCCGCGCGCGACCTGGAACGTGACATCGTCCAGGACGGTCACGCCGTTCGGGTCGAGCACCGTCAGCCCCTCGACCGAGAAGGTGGCCTCCCCGGGCTGGGCGGGCGCCTTGTGGACCCCGAGATCGACCGCACGGCCGACCATGAGCGAGGCGAGCTCGGTCTGGGAGGCGGAGGGGTCGGCCGAGCCGACCACCTTGCCGCGCCGGATCACGGTGATCCGGTCGGCGACCGCACGCACCTCGCGCAGCTTGTGGGTGATGAAGACGATCGACGTGCCGGCGTCCTTGAGCTGACGCATGATCGCGATCAGCTCGTCGGTCTCCTGCGGGGTGAGCACAGCGGTGGGCTCGTCGAGGATGACGACCTCGGCCCGGCGGGACAGCGCCTTGATGATCTCCACGCGCTGCTGGGCGCCGACCGACAGGTCCTCGACCATGGCGTCGGGGTCGACGTCGAACCCGAAGCGGTCGGAGATCTCCTTGACCCGTCGGCGGGCCTCGGCGAGGTTGATGAGCCCGCCGGGGCGGACCGGCTCGTTTCCGAGCACCACGTTCTCGGCGACGGTGAAGACGGGGACCAGCATGAAGTGCTGGTGCACCATGCCGATCCCGGCGGCCATCGCATCACCCGGCCCGCCGAACCGGACGGGCGTGCCGTTGATGAGGATCTCGCCCTCGTCGGCGTCGTACAGCCCGTACAGGACGTTCATCAGGGTGGACTTGCCGGCGCCGTTCTCGCCGAGCAGGGCGTGGATCTCCCCTGGTTCGACGACCAGGTCGATGTGGTCGTTGGCGACCAAGGAGCCGAACCTCTTGGTGACTCCCCGCAGCTCGAGCCTCACGAGCCCTCCTTCGGGCGTTGGACGACTGTCAGACACTAGCGACCTCGACGGCCAAGACCCGCACCCGGGCCCGGACGCACCGACGGCCCGGGCTGGCGCCCGGGCCGTCGGTGTGGCGGAACTGTCAGATCACTTGGGCGTCGAGGCCGAAGCGACCGTGATCTTGCCGGCGATGATGTCCGCCTTGAGCGCGTCCACCTTGCCGGACAGGTCCGAGGAGACGGCCGACTCCATGTCGTGGAACGGGGCCAGTCCCAGGCCACCGTTCTTCAGGGTGCCGACGTAGGGGTCCGAGGAGAAGGTCCCCGCCGACGCGGACTTGACCGTGTCGAAGACGGCGGTCCCGATCTCCTTCATGACGGAGGTCAGGGTGATCGACGCCGCGCTCGGGTTGGAGAGCGCCCAGTCCGAGTCCACACCGATCAGCATCGATCCGTTGTTGGCGGCCTGGATCGCTGCGACCGTGCCCAGCCCGACGGGCCCGGCGACGGGCATGATGATGTCCGCGCCCTGGTCGAGGAACGCCTTGCCCTGGGTCTGCCCGGTCGACTGGTCGTCGAACGTGCCGGTGAACGAGCCGGTCTGCGCCGCCTTGTCCCAGCCGAGCGTCTTGACGGCGGTGCCGTTGTCCTCGTTGTACTTGGCCACGCCGTCGACGAAGCCGTCCATGAAGATGGTGACCGACGGGTACTGCTTGCCGCCGAACGTGGCCACGGTCTTGGTCTTCGAGACGCCCGCCGCGACGTAGCCGGCGAGGTACGCGGCCTGAGCCGTGTCGAACAGGATCGGCTTGGCGTTCGCGAGGGTCACGGCGTTGCCGGATGCGTCGGAGAACGACGAGTCCACGAGCGCGAAGTTGACCTTGGGGTTGGCCTCAGCAGCCTTGTGGATCGCCGACTCGAGGGCGAACCCGACCCCGATGATCAGGTCGCACTTCTCGGAGATCATGCTCTCGACGTTCGGGGTGTAGTCGCTCTCCTGCTTGGACTCCACCGTCTTGACCTGGACACCGAGGTCGGTGCCGGCCTTCTTCAGCCCCTCGTACCCGGACTGGTTGAACGACTTGTCGTCGAAGCCACCGGCGTCGGACACCATGCACGCCTTGAAGCTCGAGGCACTGGCGGACGCCGACGACGAGGTGCTGGCGCTCGGGGCGCTGCCGCACGCGGCAAGGGCGAGGACCGCTGTACCGCCGAGTGCGACCACACGGATGAAGTTCTTCACGCACGTCTCCTGCTGCTGGTCACTCAGCCGGTCCGTCCCGGCGTCACCAGCTGGGCGCTTCGCGCACCTCGCGGCTCGGCACGGCCGTCCGGCCCTGACCCGCAGACCCTATGCAGGGTTCGATGACGGGCTTGTTGCTGCGTCGTCCGAGCGCCGGTTCTGTTACCGCATCGCAACAACTATCCAGCCGATGGACAGAAAATCTCAGGTGTCGGACGGCGCGGCCACCGGCCGGGAGGCGGCGAGCACCGCCGTGCGCGCCAGCAGGGCCGCCCCGTGACCGATCGCCCGCTCGTCCACGTCGAGGTCGCCCTGATGCAGGTCGTACGTGCGCCCCCCGGGCGCCCGGGTGCCGAGCCGGGCCATGGCCCCCGGGACCTTGGTGAGGTACCACGCGAAGTCCTCACCGCCGAGCGACTGCTCGGTCAGCACGACCGCCGCGGGCCCGACCACGTCGGACGCCGCCTGCTCCAGCAGCCCGGTGCACTCGGCGTCGTTCACGACGGGCGGCACCCCGCGCTGGGCCTTGACCTCGATGTGCACGCCGAACGGCTCGGCGACCGCACGCACCGCCTGCTCGAACTCCGAGGCGGCCCGCTCCCAGGCCCGCACGTCGAGGCAGCGCAGCGTGCCGTCGAGGGTCCCCGAGGCCGGGATGGCGTTCGACACCGTGCCCGCGTGGACGGCGCCCCAGGTCAGGTTGACACCCCAGCGCGGGTCCAGGCGCCGTCCGAGGATCGCCGGCACACCGGTGATGAGCTCACCGAGGGCGAACACGAGGTCGGCCGTCACGTGCGGCCGGGAGGTGTGACCACCGGGCCCGGTCAGCCGCACGTGCACGGCGTCCGAGGCCGAGGTGATCGCACCGATCCGGGTGCCGATCTGGCCGACGTCCAGCCGCGGCTCGCAGTGCACCGCGAAGACCCTGCTCACACCGTCCAGCACGCCCGCGGCCATGAGGTCGAGGGAACCACCGGGGTGGACCTCCTCGGCAGGCTGGAAGATCAGCCGGACCCCGCCCGGCAGCAGTCCCTCGTCCGCCAGCCGGGCGAGGACGAGCCCGGCGCCCAGGACCGCCACGGTGTGCACGTCGTGCCCGCAGGCGTGCGCGAGCCCCTTGACCGTCGAGGCGAACGGGTGCCCGCACGTGTCCTGGACCGGCAGCGCGTCCAGATCGGCCCGCAGCCCCACCCGGCGGGCGCCGACCTCCACCGTCCCCACATCGGCCACCAGTCCGCTGCCCGCCAGCAGGCGCGGTTCGAGCCCGGCCGCGGCGAGCCGCTGCGCGACGACCCTGGTGCTGCGCTCCTCGGTCCGGGCGAGCTCGGGGTGGGCGTGCAGGTCGCGACGCAGCTCGACGAGCTCGCCGGTCAGCTCACCGACCAGCTGACCGATCCGCACCGCGACGTCGTCCGCTCGCTGTCCCGCCTCGCTCACCACGATCGCAGGCTAGCGCGCCGCGGTGCGGGGGCCGGCGGGCGGGCGGCGCCGGAACGCCGAGACGCTACCGGTCACAGCAGGTCGTCGCGCCCCCGCGCCCGCCACGCGTCGACGGCCGCCTTGACCTCCTGCGCACGGTCGCGCGTGGTGACCAGCACCGCATCGGGGGTGTCGACCACGACCGCACCCGGCACACCGATCACCGACACGGTCCGGCTCCCGGCGGCGACCAGCGCCCCGTCGGAGTCGATCTGCAGGACGAGCGCGTCATCGCCCAGGCTCGAACGTCCCTGCGCCCCGAGCAGCGCCGCGAGCGAGGCGAAGTCGCCCACGTCGTCCCAGCCGAACAGGCCCGGCACCACCGCGACACCACCGGCTGCGGCCACCGGCTCGGCGATCGCGTGGTCGATCGCGATCTTGGTCAGGGCAGGCCAGGTGGCGGTGAGCACGCGGTCGCGCTCCGCGGTGTCCCACGCAGCGGCGATCGACCGGAGCCCGTCGTGCAGCGCGGGGAGCTGGGCGTGCAGGTGCCCGAGCAGCACACCGACCCCGACGACGAACATCCCGCCGTTCCAGGAGTACTCGCCGGTGGCCAGGTACTGGGCGGCGGTCTGCGCATCGGGCTTCTCGGTGAACCCGACGACGTGCCGGGCCGACGGGGCGGCCTCGACGCCCAGCGGAGCCCCCGAGCGCACGTACCCGAAGGCCGTCGAGGGCTCGGTCGCGCCGATCCCGACCGTCACCACGTACCCGGCGCGCGCAGCCTCGACCGCTTCACGCACGGTCTGCTCGAACGCGGCGGTGCCGTCGATCACGTGATCGGCCGCGAACGACCCGAGGATGACGTCCTCGCCGTACCTGCGTGCGAGCACGGCCGCCGCGAGCCCGATGGCTGCCATCGAGTCCCGCGCGGAGGGTTCGGCCAGCACCCGGTCGAGCCCGTCCGGCGTGGCGAGCTCCGGGAGCTGCTCGACGACGGCCGCCACGTGCCGCGTGCCCGTCACCACGAGGACGTTCCCCGGGCCGGTGAGCGGCACGAGCCGGTCGACGGTGCCCTGCAGCAGCGTGCGCCCGGTGCCCAGCAGGTCCAGCAGGAACTTGGGACGGCCGGCCCGCGACAACGGCCACAGACGGGTACCGGCTCCACCGGCGGGGACGACGGCGTGGAAGCCGGTGATGGGACCCATGACCGGCGAGCGTAGCCGGGCCGACCGCCACCGCCCGTGTGCGCCTCGGACCCGTCCGGGCGCTCCCCTGGTCGGGGGCAGATCCCAGGCCCGAAGGTCCCGAATGTTGCGATGTGTCCAACGTCACAGGAGTCAACGAACGGAGATCGGAAGAACCGTCCGTCTTGCCCTCAAGGTCCGGCAGAGGGAGGGTGGTGCGCCGATACAGTGACGGCCGAGCACCGCAGTCAGCGATGACGTCCGCTCCCCGCCAGGAGGTTCCCCGAGTGTCTGCACCGCCTGCAGCACGGCCGGCCAAGGCGCCAGTCGGCACCCTCTACCGAGGGAGGGAGGGAATGTGGTCCTGGGTCGCGCATCGCATCACGGGATTCGCGATCTTCTTCTTCCTGCTGGTGCACGTCCTGGACACCTCGTTGGTGCGGGTCGCCCCGGAGACGTACAACGCCGTCATCGGGACCTACAAGAACCCGATCATGGGGATCGGTGAGGCGGGCCTGGTTGCGGCCATCGTGTTCCACGCGTTCAACGGGCTGCGCATCGTGCTCATCGACTTCTGGGCCAAGGGCGTCAAGTACCAGAAGCGGATGTTCTGGATCGTCCTCGCCCTGTTCGTCGTGACCATGGCCGGGTTCCTGCCCCGGCACCTGATGCACGTGTTCGGGGGCAACTGATGACCACCATCGCCGACCCGAAGGCGCCGCGCGCGCCCCGTCCGGGCCCGGGGCGCCGCGTCACCCGCGGCAACCTGGAGCTCGCCAGCTGGGTGTTCATGCGCGTCTCGGGCGTCGTGCTCGTGATCCTGATCTTCGGCCACCTGTTCGTGAACCTCGTCGCGGGTGGCGGGGTCAAGGCCATCGACTTCGCGTTCGTGGCCGGCAAGTGGGCCGATCTGCGATGGCGGGTGTGGGACCTGCTCATGCTGTGGCTCGCCATGGTCCACGGCACCAACGGTCTGCGCACGATCATCAACGACTACGCCGAGAAGAGCGCCACGCGGCTGTGGCTCAAGGTGCTGCTCGCCGCCTCGGCCATCCTCGTGGTGGTCCTCGGCACGCTCGTGATCTTCACGTTCGACCCGTGCCCCGTCGGCGCTGCTGCCGGCACCCTGCCCAGCTTCTGCCCTGCCCCCTGAGGATTCGTTGATGCAGATCCATGAGTACGACGTGGTGATCGTCGGAGCCGGCGGTGCCGGTATGCGGGCAGCGCTGGAGTCCTCCGTGCGCACCCGGACCGCGGTCATCTCCAAGCTCTACCCGACCCGCTCCCACACGGGCGCGGCGCAGGGCGGCATGTGTGCCGCCCTGGCGAACGTCGAGGAGGACAACTGGGAGTGGCACACCTTCGACACCGTCAAGGGCGGCGACTACCTCGTCGACCAGGACGCTGCGGAGATCATGGCCAAGGAGGCCATCGACGCCGTCCTCGACCTGGAGAAGATGGGGCTGCCGTTCAACCGGACGCCCGAGGGCCGGATCGACCAGCGACGGTTCGGCGGCCACACCCGTAACCACGGCGAGGCCGCCGTGCGCCGGGCCTGCTACGCCGCGGACCGCACCGGCCACATGATCCTGCAGACGCTCTACCAGCAGTGCGTGAAGAACGACGTCCAGTTCTTCAACGAGTTCTACGTCCTTGACCTGCTGGTCGACCACGACCTCGCGGCCGGGCAGGTGCCCGACCACGAGGAGGTCAACGTCGCCGGGGTCGTCGCGTACGAGCTGGCGACGGGCGAGATCCACATCTTCCGCGCCAAGTCGGTCGTCATGGCGACCGGCGGCGCGGGACGCATCTTCAAGACCACGTCGAACGCGCACACCCTCACCGGCGACGGGATCGCACTGGCGTACCGGCGGGGCATCCCGCTGGAGGACATGGAGTTCTTCCAGTTCCACCCGACCGGTCTGGCCGGGCTCGGCATCCTGCTGTCCGAGGCCGCACGCGGCGAGGGCGCCATCCTGCGCAACTCGACCGGCGAACGCTTCATGGAGCGGTACGCCCCGACGATCAAGGACCTGGCACCGCGCGACATCGTCGCCCGGTCGATGGCCAACGAGGTGCGCGAGGGACGCGGCTGCGGTCCGCACAAGGACTACGTGCTGCTCGACCTCACGCACCTGGAGCCGGCGCACATCGACGCCAAGCTCCCGGACATCACCGAGTTCGCGCGGACCTACCTCGGGGTCGAGCCCTACACCGAACCGGTGCCCGTCTACCCGACGGCGCACTACCTCATGGGCGGCATCCCGACCAACGTGCGGGGTGAGGTGCTGCGCAACAGCACCGACCTGGTGCGCGGGCTGTTCGCCGCAGGCGAGTGCGCCTGCGTCTCGGTGCACGGCTCGAACCGACTCGGCACCAACTCGCTGCTCGACATCAACGTCTTCGGCCGCCGCGCCGGGATCGCGGCGGCCGCCTACGCGGCCGACGCCGAGCTGGTGGACCTGCCGGAGCTGCCGGCCGCCACGATGATCGCCGAGCTGGAGGGCATCCGCACCCGACCGGACGGTGAGAAGCCGTCCGACATCCGCCGGGCGCTCGCCGAGACGATGGACGCCAACGCCCAGGTGTTCCGCACGGAGGCCTCGCTCACGCAGGCCCTGGCCGACATCCGGGCGCTGGCCGTGCGGTACCGCTCGGTCTCGGTGCAGGACAAGAGCCGGTCGTTCAACACCGATCTCCTCGAGGCCGTCGAGCTCGGCTTCCTGCTGGACCTGGCCGAGGTCGTCGTCGTCGGCGCACTCAACCGCAAGGAGTCCCGCGGCGGGCACTTCCGCGAGGACTACCCCACGCGGGACGACGCCCAGTACATGCGCCACACGTTGGTCTACCGCCGTCCACCCACCGAGGGGCCCGACGGGCTCACCTCGGTCGTCGGCGACACCGACGGTTCGTTCGCACTCAGCTCGCAGTCCGACGGGTACCAGCTCGTGCTCGGCAGCAAGCCGGTCTCCGTCACCCGCTACCAGCCGATGGAGCGCAAGTACTGATGACCGCCACCCTCGAGCCCGCAGCCGCCA
>JAHIJU010000326.1 GCA_018898235.1 Actinomycetota bacterium
CCGTCGCGGGTTCTGCGCGTCGGCCGAGAGCATCTGCCACGGAGGCAGCGCCTGTAGAGCGCCCGGGTTCAACTCCCGATGGCCGACCGGTGTGCGGTCCGCGGGGCGGTCGAGGTCTGCGGCATCGGGTTCGCCCGACTGTCCCCCTCGTCCGCCCGATCGCACGCCGGCCGGTCGCGCCCGCAGACCAGGCCCCCGTGGCGTCACGAGGCAGGCCGATCGACGGCCGGAAGGAGGGGACAGCGATGCGGATCGTGGTGCAGGAGTGGGAGAGGGTCCTGGTGTACCGGGACGGGCGGTTCGAACGTGAGCTCGGCCCGGGCCGGCACAGGGTGCACCGCTGGCGACGGCGGACCGCGCGACTGCTGATGCGCCCGCGGCTGCTCACCCTCCCGACGCAGGAGATGCTGACCGGCGACGGTCTCGCGATCAAGGTCGGCCTGACCTCGACCGTCCGGGTGACCGCTGCGCGCGCCTGGCACGAGGCCGTCGAGGACCCTGACGGGTTCCTGTACGCGGCGTTGCAGCTCGCCCTGCGCGAGGCCGTCGCGGACCATACCCTCGATGAGCTGCTCGGCGATCGGGCCGGGGTCGCCGACCGGCTGCGGACCACCGTCGAGCCGGCGGCGGCCGCGCTCGGGATGGCCGTCGACCGGCTGGCGGTCCGCGACCTCGTCGTGCCGGCGGAGCTGAGGCGGTCTGCTGCGGACGCGGCGGCTGCCCGCGCGCAGGGACTCGTGGCGCTCGAGCGGGCCAGGGCCGAGGTCGCCACGATGCGGACGCTGGCCAACGCGGCGGCGCTGCTCGACTCCCGGCCCGGTCTCCTGGCGCTCCGCACCCTGCAGGCGGTCGAAGCCGGTGGGGCGACCGTGGTGCTGACCGCCGACCCGGCCGCACGGGTCACGGGCTAGCCGGGCGCTCCGCGGCGGTGTGCGCGATGCGCTCATCGCTGCGGTGCCCCCGGCCTGCGTGCAGCTGCAGTCCGCTGGTCACGAGGGCGAAGTGGCTGAACGCCTGCGGGGTGTTGCCCAGCTGGCGACCGGCCACCGGGTCCCACTCCTCGCTGAGCAGCCCGACGTCGTTGCGCAACGCCAGCAGCCGGCCGAACAGCTCGGTGGCCTCGCGCTGACGGCCGACCAGGTGCAGGGCGTCGACGAGCCAGAACGAGCAGGCCAGGAACAGGCCCTCGCCCGGCGGGAGACCGTCGTCCGACTGCGCGGTGTGGTACCGCAGCACCAAGCCGTCCTGGGTGAGCTCGTGCTGGATCGCGTCGACGGTGCCCAGCACCCGCGGATCGGTCGCCGGCAGGAACCCGACGCGCGGGATCATCAGCAGGCTCGCGTCCAGGGCCGATGAACCGTACGACTGGGTGAAGGTGCCCCGCTCACCGTCGAACCCGTGGGCCAGGACGTCGGCATGGATCGCGTCGCGGACCGCCGCCCAGCGTTCGACCGGGCCGGTCAGGTGCGGGTGGGTCCGGACGGCACGCACCATGCGGTCGGCGCCGACCCAGGCCATCACCTTCGAGTGCGTGAAGTGCCGCCGGGCGCCGCGCATCTCCCACAACCCGTTGTCCGGCTGGTCCCAGGCGCCCTCGAGGTGGTTCATCAGGGCGGTCTGCACGTCCCAGGCGTCGTCGTGCGGGCCGATGCCGCAGTCACGGGCCAGCGCCAGTCCGTCGAGGGTCTCGCCCCAGACGTCGAGCTGGAGCTGTTCGGACGCGGCGTTCCCGATGCGGACCGGCCGCGAGCCCTCGTACCCGGCCAGCCAGCCCAGCTCGGACTCCGGCAGCCGGCGGGCTCCGTCCAGGCCGTACATGATCTGCAGCTGCGCCGGGTCACCGGCCACCGCACGCAGCAGCCACTCCCGCCAGGCCTTCGCCTCGTCCAGGTAGCCCGCGGAGATCATGGCCTGCAACGTGTAGGTGGAGTCGCGCAGCCAGCTGAATCGGTAGTCCCAGTTGCGGGGGCCGCCGGGCCACTCCGGCAGGGAGGTCGTCGGGGCCGCGACGATCCCGCCGGTGGGCTCGTAGGTGAGCGCCTTGAGCGTCACGAGCGAGCGCGTGATCGCCGCGCGGTGCGGCCCGGTGACCGGGGTGCCCCGCCCGACCCAGCCGGTCCAGAACTCGGTGGTCTCGCGCAGGGCCACCTCGGCGTCGAGGGGCGGCGGGACCCGCTCGCTGCTGGGGTGCCAGGTCAGCACGAACGGCACCCGTTCGCCCGCCCGCACCGTGAACTCGGACACGGTCGCCCAGTCCTGACCGTGCGTCGGCGCAGGTGTGCGCAGCCGGACGGCGTCGGGCCCCGCCACTGCGATCATCTGGCCGGGCCCGTGCCGCACCCACGGCACCACCTGCCCGTAGTCGAAGCGCAGCCGCAGCGTCGACCGGACCTCGACCGCACCGCTGACGCCCTCCACGATCCGCACGACGTGGCGGGCCCGGCCGCGGGGAGGCATGAAGTCGGTGACCCGGACCGTGCCGTCCGGGGTCACCCAGTCGGTCACCAGGACCAGGGTGTCGGGCACGTAGCGGCGGCTGGTGCACGTGCCCCCCGACACCGGGGCGATCTGCCAGTGCCCGGCGTCCGGCGTGTCCAGCAACGCCGCGAAGCAGGCCGGCGAGTCGAACCGCGGCAGGCACAGCCAGTCGATCGACCCCGTCGTCGCCACCAGCGCGGCCGTCCACAGGTCTCCGACCAGGGCGTAGTCCTCGATGCGGGGCATCGTCCGATGGTGCCATCGCACACCCACGCGGGCCGGGAGGCGCCAGACGACGAAGGCTCCCCCACCGGGTTCACTGCCGGTGGAGGAGCCCGCTGGAGCCGCCTAAGAGAATCGAACTCTTGACCTTCTCATTACGAGTGAGACGCTCTACCGACTGAGCTAAGGCGGCGTTCGTCGCCAGGGCGACGAGGCGCGCCCACTGTACCCGGAGC
>JAHIJU010000327.1 GCA_018898235.1 Actinomycetota bacterium
ATAGAGGGACAACTTCATGGTTCGCGGGAACCCACGCGCAGGCTGACCCACTGATGGGCGGGCCGACCGGGCTGGTCCCGTAGCGGCCGACGAGGCGCACGCTTGATCACCCGCGAACCCGGAGTTTCTGAACGGCGGCACCCGATGGCGGGGGCCGCCGTTCTTCGTCCGCGCCGCACGCCCGGGCCGCCCGACCACCCCGGGCGCGGCCCCGCAGGGCCACAATGTCCCCGTGTCAGCGCCGAGCGTCTCCAATGCCATCACCGCACGCCTGCAGGTGCAGGCCCGTCCGACCGCGGTGTCGGAGGTGACGACCGCGATCGAGCACGCCGGCGGCCTGGTCACGGCCCTCGACGTGGCCGGCTCGGGCAACGAGCAGATCCTGGTCGACGTCACCTGTGCGACGCGGGACGACGAGCACGCCGCGCAGATCGTCGAGGTGCTCACGGCGCTGCCGGGCGTAAGCATCGGGCGGGTGAGCGACCGCACGTTCGCGCTGCACCTGGGCGGCAAGCTGGCGATCGAGGCGAAGGCGCCGCTGCGCAACCGCGAGGACCTGTCGATGGCCTACACCCCCGGCGTGGCCCGGGTGTGCGAGGCGATCGCGGCCAACCCCGAGGAGGCCCGACGCCTCACCATCAAGCACAACATGATCGCGGTGGTCACCGACGGCACCGCGGTCCTGGGCCTGGGCAACATCGGCCCGCTGGCAGCCCTTCCGGTGATGGAGGGCAAGGCCGTCCTGTTCAAGCGGTTCGCCGACATCGACGCGTTCCCGATCTGCCTGGACACCACCGACGTCGACCAGATCGTCGAGACCGTCGTGGCGATCGCGCCGGTGTTCGCGGGGATCAACCTCGAGGACATCTCAGCGCCGCGCTGCTTCGAGGTCGAACGCCGGCTGCGCGAACGCCTCGACATCCCGGTCTTCCACGACGACCAGCACGGCACCGCCATCGTCGTTGTCGCCGCACTGCTCAACGCCCTCAAGGTGGTCGGCAAGCGGATCGAGGACGTGCGCGTGGTGCTGTCCGGGGCCGGGGCCGCCGGGTCGGCCGTGCTCGGGCTGCTGCTGGCCGCGGGGGTGGACGACGTCGTCGTCGGCGACATCGAGGGCGTGGTCCACGCCGGACGCCCGGGCCTGAGCCCGAGCCTGGAGAAGACGGCCTCGATCACCAACCCGCGCGGTGTCACCGGAACGATCTCCGATGCGCTGGTCGGGGCCGACGTGTTCATCGGCGTGAGCGCCCCCGATGTCATCACAGGGTCCGACGTGCAGCGGATGGCCCCCGACTCGATCGTGTTCGCCCTGGCCAACCCGCGCCCCGAGGTCGACCCGGACGAGGCGGCCAAGTACGCGGCCGTGGTCGGCACCGGCCGGAGCGACCATGCGAACCAGATCAACAACGTGCTGGCGTTCCCCGGGGTGTTCCGCGGGCTGCTGGACGCCCAGTCCCGCACGGTGACCGACGGGATGCTGCTGGCCGCGGCCCGCGCGCTGGCCTCGGTGGTGAGCGACACCGAGCTCAACCCGACCTACATCGTGCCGAGCGTGTTCAACCCGGACGTCACCCCGGTGGTCGCCAAGGCCGTCGAACGCGCCGCCATGCTCGCCGACTCGACCCTGGTCGACGGCACCCCGTGGCCGTTCGCGCCACGGTTCCGGGGGTAGCGGCACCCCAGGAGCCACCCGGGCCTGTGGACAACCGCCCGCGGACGGCGTCGTCGCGACCCTAGGGTGCGGCGGTCGTCGATCTCCAGGGGGAGCCATGACCCGCCGCACGGGCGCCATCGCCGCCGTCCTCACCGTCCTCGCGGTGCTGGTCACCGCCGTCGCGCTGACCAGTCCGACCGACCGGGAAGGGCCCGGCTCACCGTCGGACGCAGGCTCCGGCTGGCGCGCCGTGGCCGTCGACGACGCGATGGTGCCCGCCGGGGAACGGATGGCCGGGACCGCGCTCGTGCCGTTCGCCCCGGGCAAGCCCGGCGTTGCGGCTGGTCGCCTGATACGGCCCGGGGCGGCCGGCGAGCTCGCCCTCTGGCAGATCCATCACGACGTGCGCTGGTCGGGGGCGCAGCTCGGTGTCCCCGAACCTGTCACGTCCGTCGTGCTGGCCGGGAGCGACGATCTGGTGGCGGTGGCCGGGTCCACCTGGCAGGACGGTGCGGCCGGCACCTACCTCGTCACCTCGACGGACCGGTCAACCTGGCACCGGACGGCCCTCCCGCCCGAGGCCGACCGGATCGACCTGAGCACCGCGACCGTGGTGGGCGACGCGGTCTACGCGCTCGGCGAGGTGCGCGGCAGCGAGAGCGAACGGCTGCTCGTCGTGCGCGGAGACCAGGTCGCGATCCGCGAGCTGCCCGCCCCGGCCCCGTCGGAGGACCTCGCTGCGGTCGGTGTGGCCGGTGACGGTACGCACCTGCTGGTCGCCCTCCGGACGGTCTCGGGAGACACCTGGTCGAGCTCCGTCCTGCGGTCCGACGACGACGGCCTCACCTGGTCCGCTCGACAGCACATCGACACCGACCCCGCTGCCTCCGTCTCGGCGCTGGTCCACGCCTCGGACGGGTGGCTGCTCGTCGGGTCGGTCCCCGCACCGACCGACCCGACGCTCCGGGTGCCGCAGGCCTGGTCCTCGTCCGACGGTGCGGGGTGGGCGCGCGAGCAGGTCGACCCGCCCGACGGAGGGTGGTCGGACGAGGACTCCCAGTGGTTCGGCTCGCTCGCGACCCGGGACGGTGCGGCGGCGGCGACCGTGACGACCGAGCTCTCGACCCGCACGTCCCTCTACGGCCGGACCGACCGGCGCTGGTCGCTCGTCACTGTCTCCGACCCGTTCACCGACGTCGAACCGTCCGCCCAGGTGACGATCACGCCGAACCTGGCCTCCTGGGTGGTGCGGCAGGGCGCGCGCAGCTCCGGGGTGTGGGAGTACATGACCGTGCTGCCGGAGTGGGCGCTCATCGACTCCGGGCAGTCGACCGACCCGGTGCATGAGACCACCGCCGGGCTGGGCCCAGGTGCGCTCTCGGCATCCCGTCCGATGATCGAGTCCGGTGCGACGGGGTGGCGGACCTGGAGCGTGTCCGGCCGCTTCGTGCTCGACGGCCAGAGCCTGGGCCAGGTGGACTGGCCGTCCCCGCTGCTCGACAAGGCCTCGTCGGTCTTCAGCGCCCAGCGCCCCGGAACCGACGAGGTTCTCTACGTCGGCTCCGGCTGGAGGGACACGCTCGACGGGCTGCGGCTGTACGGGGCGCTCACCCAGGGCGACGGCACCGCGAGCACGGTGGGCGGGATCGCGACCGGCACGGCCCCCTGGGTCTCCGGTGCACTCGGTACCCGGGACGGGTGGGTGATCGTCGGCGGCCGCCGGGCCGAGGTGAACAGCTCCTCGGACGACGAGCCCGTGGTGTGGTCCTCGCACGATGCGGTGTCCTGGGACGAGCCCGGGCCCGACGCGTTGGGCGTGCCGGGCCGGACGGGCGCGGTGCGCGGCGTCTGCGCTCTGCCGGACGGCTCGACGATCGCCGTGGGGTGGACCGGCACCGCGGGGCAGAACGGCACCACCGCCCAGCTGTGGACCCGCCACGACGACCAGTGGTCGACAGCCGCCCCGGTCACCGGCGACGGCTGGTTCTCCGGCTGCGCGTCGACACCGACCGGCACGCTCCTGACCGGCAGGGTCGGGGACGACCAGCTGTGGTTCAGCGCCGACGGCACCACCTGGTCCCCGGTGGGGCTGGCCACGGACGCCACACTCGGTACACCCGTCGCACTGGACGCCGACGGCCAGGTGAGCGGCGGCCCGGACGAGACCCGATGGCTGGTCGCTGTGGGCTCGGTGAACGAGGAGAGCTACCAGGGCACGGTGCTGTGGGTCTCCTCCGACGGGCGGCAGTGGGCCTGGAACCCCGTGCCGAGCCGGTCGCCCACGGACTCGGGCGTCGTGGTCCCGGCCGACGGCGGGCCCCTGGTCGTCGTCGACGCCGAGGGCGGTGCCCAGGCATGGCAGCTGACGGACGCCCAGACCCGGTTCGCGGCGCTCGCGGCGGCAGCCACCACGGCCGCCGCCACCGGCAGCCCGGAGGCCACCACCTCCACGGCTTTCGTCCCATGACCTCAGCCCCGTCGTCCGGCAGGCTGGGGCAGTGCTGAGCATCCCCGCTGCCGTCCGCGGCCAGGCCGACGCGGCCGTCCACAAGCTCGACCTCACGGCAACGCCCGGCGTGTTCCTGGTGCGCACCATGCTGGCCGGCGCCTACATCGGCATCGGCGTGCTCATCATGGTCACCGCGGGCGGGCCGCTCGTGCAGGCCGGGTCGCCCTGGGCGCCGCTGGTCCAGGGGCTGGTGTTCGGGGTCGCACTCACCATCGTCGTGATCGCCGGTGCCGAGCTCGCGACCTCGGCCATGATGATCCTCACCCAGGGCGCGCTGGCCCGCGTGGTGCGAGTGCGCCGAGCAGCCGGGGTGCTGCTCGCGGTCATGGGCGGGAACCTGCTGGGCGCATTCGTGTTCGCCCTGCTGCTGCAGGCCTCGGGCGTGCTGGCGCCGACGACCGCCGCCGGCAAGACCATCGCCGCGATGATCGAGCACAAGGCCGCCGAGACCAACGCCCAGCTGTTCGTCCGCGGCATCCTGTGCAACCTGCTGGTCTGCCTGGCGATCTGGTGCGCCGGGCGGCTGGAGTCGGAGGGCGCGCGGATCGCCGTCGTCTTCGCCTGCGTCATGGTGTTCATCACCTCCGGTTTCGAGCACGTCGTGGCCAACATGACGACGTTCTCGTTCGGGCTGCTCGCGGGGCTGCCGGGCGCGACCGTCACCGAGTTCGCGCGCAACGTCGTGGCCGTGGGGCTGGGCAACCTCGTCGGCGGTGGCCTGCTGGTCGGCGCGGCCTACGCCTACGGCTCGACCCCGCGGCGCGGCGCAGCACCCGCTGCGGCGGACGCGACCGTCGCCGCCGCGGCCGTCCGCGCGGTCGACGAGCCCGAGACCGCCGTCCACACGCACTGACCCGAGGGAGTTCGGCCGCACACCGCCGGACCGCGCAGCGGGGCCGAACACCCGCGCCCGCACACCGGCGCCCGCACCCTCCGTCGGCGCACCGCCCGCACCACCTGCGCCGACACGGGCGCCAACGAGGGGCGGCGGCGGGTGCTTCCGCCTAGCGTGGGGAGGCCAGGTGACGACCGACACCTCCCGGAGGATCCGTGACCGAGCCCAGCGCCGGAAGCCCGACCGCCCGTCCCGACGGGGAGACCCCCGTCGCGCCCGACGTCGACCCGGCGGTGACCGGGGACGACGCCGCCCGCCACGCCGCCGCACGTCCGACGCCGGTCCCGCCCGGCCCAGCTCCCACCGAGGTCTTGCAGCCCACGGCGGCCGAGCCCGCATCGAAGGCCACGGCTGCGGCGGTGCTCGGCACCGCGTCGCCGAACACCGCCGCAGCAGCCGAGAGCCCCGCGCCTGCCGGCCCACCCGCACCCGCGCCGCAGGCGCCGCCCGTCCCGCAGGCCGCGCCCGTCCTGCCGCCCGCCGGTGCCCCCGCCCCCGTCCCGCCCGACGGTGAGACCGGTTTCGACTTCCCGGACCCGCACCCACCCGCCGCACCGGGCGTCTGGTCGCATGTGCTCGGCGTGCTCGTGGGTCTGGTGCTCGCACCGGTCGGCGCGCTCGCGCTGCTGCTCGGCCAGTCGCGCATCCTGGTGGTCCAGGCCGACCACTGGGACGGCGACGTCGAGGGACTCGGGATAGCCCTGGTCGCCGTCGGCGCCCTGCTCCTGGCGGCGCTCCTGCTGCTCGGGATCTGGACCGCCGCCGCGCCGATCACCGGCGGTGGCGTGCTGCTGCTCGTCGGTCTTCCCGCGCTCCTGGCACCCGGGTTCACCTCACGCCAGACCCTGGTGCTCGTCGACCCCGAGGGCTGGCACGCGACCATCACACAGACCGTCGTCGCCGGCACCTCGGGCACCCTGCTGCTCGCCGGGCTGCTCCTGCTGGTCGCCGGGCTCGTGGCCGCGGCCGCACGGCGCCGGGGGCTGCGCCTGGGCGCGTTCCGCGAACGGCACCGCGCGGCCTGAGCGCCTCCGCCGGGCGATCGACGAAAACCACTTCGCCATCTAGGCCGAAAGTCCCGACGGGACGGGCTAGTCTCCGGAGCGCAGCACGTGCACCGACGATGATGTACGGAGAGTGGGCCCGTGACCGAGCAGCAGCAGCACGCCCCGACGCCGGGGCTGGAGAACCTCCTGTCCGAGGACCGCAGGTTCCCTCCGCCCCCCGGCCTGGCAGAGCACGCGAACGCAACCAGCGACCTGTACGCGTGGGCGAACGCCGACCGACCTGCCTTCTGGGCCGAGCAGGCACGCCAGGTGCTCACCTGGGCCAAGCCCTTCACCCAGAGCCTCGACTGGTCGAACCCCCCGTTCGCCACCTG
>JAHIJU010000328.1 GCA_018898235.1 Actinomycetota bacterium
GACCTGGAGCCTGCGCCGACGGCTCGTGCTCACCGTGGTGGGGCTGCTCACCGTGGTCGCCGCGCTGATCGGCGTGGCCTCGACGCTGTCGTTGCACTCGAACCTGGAGTCGCAGCTGGACCAGCGGGTCCGCGCCGCCAACGAACGGGCAGTGCGCGTCTTCGGCGACGGCGACGCGGGCGCGCCCGGCGCAGATCCGGCGACTGCGCCACAGTTCAGCCCGACGCCGCCCGCGCTGCCGACCGCGAGCCCGACCGGTCCGGCCTCGCTGAAGGGACCCGGCTCCGAGGTGGGCATGGTCAGCGTCGTCGTGCACGGCGGGCTGACGCAGTCCGGCTACATCACCGACCAGGGGACCCAGCAGCGGCTCACAGCGGACCAGCAGGCGGTGCTGCTCGCCCTGCCGCCGGACCGCAGCATCCACACCGTCGAGCTGCCCGGCATCGGCAGCTACCGGGCGTCGGCGACCACCGCCGCCGACGACTCGACCGTGATCAGTGGGCTGCCGGACTCCGCGCTGCAGGCCACCGTCGAGGCGTTCGTGCTGCGTGAGGTGCTCGTCGCCTTCGCCGGCGTCCTGATCGCCGCGTTCGGCGCCTCGTGGCTGGTGGGCCGCGAGCTCCGGCCGCTGGTCCGGGTCGCCGCGACGGCCACCCGGGTCGCCGAGCAGCCGTTGTCCAAGGGTGAGGTGGTCATCACCGACCGCGTCGAGGAGCGGGACACCGACCCGCGCACCGAGGTCGGTCAGGTGGGTTCGGCGGTCAACCGGATGCTCGGCCACGTCGAGGCGGCGTTGGCCGACCGACACTCGTCCGAGGAGCAGGTGCGGCAGTTCGTCGCCGACGCCAGCCACGAGCTGCGCACCCCGCTCGCCTCGATCCGCGGGTACACCGAGCTGGTGCGGCGTTCACCCGACGAGCTGCCCCCCGAGGCGCGTCACGCCCTCGACCGGGTCGAGTCGGAGACGGTCCGCATGACGACCCTGGTCTCGGACATGCTGCTGCTCGCCAGGCTCGACGCCGGACGTCCGCTCGCGGTCGAGCCGGTGGACCTCGTCGGGCTCGCGATCGACGCGGTCGCCGATGCCCATGCCGCCGGCCCGGACCACGACTGGCGCCTCGACCTGCCCGGCTCCGGCCCGGACGCCCCGGCCGAGGGCTCGGTCCCGGCCGAGGACCTGCTGCTCGGCACCGAGGAGCTGCCCGAGGACATCGAGCCGGTCGAGGTCCTCGGGGACGGCGACCGGCTCCGTCAGGTGCTGGCCAACCTGCTGTCCAACGCCCGCCTGCACACCCCGGCCGGCACGGCGGTCACCGTCACGGTGCGCCGCGCGGGCGCCGGCGCCGTGCTCGAGGTGCACGACGACGGCCCCGGGATCGACGAACAGCTGCGCAGCCGGTTGTTCCAGCGCTTCACGCGCGGTGACGCCTCGCGCAACCGTGCGGCGGGCTCGACGTCGACCGGACTGGGCATGGCCATCGTGCACGCCGTCGTGACGGCCCACCACGGCACCATCGAGGTCGACAGCATCCCGGGCTCGACGACGTTCACGGTCCGGCTGCCCGCCACCGCCTGACGACCCGGGCGCAGCCCCGGCGCACCACCGTCACAGGGGGAGCACAGCCGGGGCACACCCCGGTGCGAAGTCAGTGCCAGAGGGTCGGGGCCATGCAGACCTCGGCACCCCCGCCCGTCCTCGACCTCGTCGTCCCCGTCCACAACGAGGAGCACGACCTCGAACGCACCGTCCGCACCGCGCGGACCTTCCTCGACACGTTCCCCTACCGCGCACGGCTGACGGTCGCGGACAACGCCTCGACCGATGCGACCCTGACGATCGCCCGGCGGCTGGCCGCCGAGCTGCCCGAGACGCGGGTCCTGCACCTGGACGCCAAGGGCCGGGGGCGCGCGCTGCACACCGCCTGGCTCGGCTCCGATGCCCCGGTGCTCGCCTACATGGACGTCGACATGTCGACCGACCTGGCGGCGCTCGCCCCGCTGGTCGCACCGCTGGTCTCGGGTCACTCCCAGCTCGCGATCGGGACGCGGCTCGTCAGGGCCTCCCGGACCGTGCGCGGGCCCAAACGGGAGCTCATCTCGCGCTGCTACAACCTGGTGCTGCGCGGCGCCCTCGCGGTCCGGTTCTCCGATGCGCAGTGCGGGTTCAAGGCGATCCGGGCCGATGCCGCGCACGAGCTTCTGCCGCTGGTCGCCGACACCGGCTGGTTCTTCGACACCGAGCTGCTGGTGCTGGCAGAGCGTGCGGGCCTGCGCATCCACGAGGTCCCCGTGGACTGGGTCGACGACCCCGACTCGCGGGTGGACATCGTGGCCACCGCCACGGCCGACCTGCTGGGCATAGCCCGGCTGCTGCGTGACCTCGGCGCCGGGCGGATCCCGCTCGACGAGGTGCGCGCGCACCTCCAGCTGGATCGCACCGTGACCGCGACCGGCCGCGACGGACGGCTGCTCGGGCAGCTGCTGCGGTTCGCCGTCATCGGCGCGATCTCGACCGCGGCCTACGCCCTGCTGTACGTGGTCCTCGCCGGGCCGTGGGGCGCCCAGGCCGCGAACGTCGCAGCCCTGGCCGTCACCGCGGTCGCGAACACCGCCGCCAACCGGGCGTTCACCTTCGGGATCCGCGGGCGCGGCAGAGCCCTCGTCCACCAGAGCCAGGGGTTGGCGGTGTTCGGCCTCGCCTGGGCGCTCACGGCCGGTGCGCTCGGGGTGCTGCACCTGATGGCGCCCGCCGCCCCGCGGCCCGTCGAGCTCGCCGTGCTGGTGGTGGCCAACCTGGGCGCCACCGTCCTGCGCTTCCTGCTGCTGCGCGGCTGGGTCTTCCGCCCCCGCACCCGGCCGATCTCCTCCGTCTCCCCCGCCACCCGTCCCGGCACGGCCGCGACGGGCACCCTCCCGACCGAAGGGGTCCGTCACCCATGACCGCCACCATGCGTCCCATCGACCCGCCCACCGCGGGCCGCGGCGTCGGACGACCGGTCGATCCGGTCCCTGCCGTGTCTGCCGGACCGGTCCGTGTCCGGCCCCGCTGGGAGGTCCCGGCGTTCGTCGCGCTGCTGGTCGTCACGGCCGCGCTCAACCTGTGGAACCTGTCGTCGTCCGGGTACGCCAACTCGTTCTACTCGGCGGCCGTCCAGGCCGGGTCCACGTCCTGGTCGGCGTTCGTGTGGGGTGCGTCCGACGCGGGCGGGTCGATCACGGTCGACAAGCCGCCAGCCGCGCTGTGGGTGATGGCGCTGTCGGTGCGGGTCTTCGGGCTGTCGAGCTGGTCGATCCTGGTGCCGCAGGCGCTCATGGGGGTCGGCACCGTCGCCCTGCTCTACCGCACGGTGCGCCGACGGTTCACCGCCGGTGCCGCGCTGCTGGCCGGCGCGGCACTCGCCCTGACCCCGGTCGCGGCGCTCATGTTCCGGTTCAACAACCCGGACGCGCTGCTGGTGCTGCTGCTCACGGCGTCGGTGTGGGCGACGATGCGGGCGATCGAAGGCCCGCGGACCACGCGGTGGATGGTGCTCGCGGGGGTGCTCATCGGCGTCGCGTTCCTCACCAAGCAGCTGCAGGCGTTCCTGGTGCTGCCCGGACTGGCCGCGGCGTACCTGTGGGCCGGGCAGCTCGGACCGGCCAAGCGGATCCGCGACGGGCTGCTGGCCGTGGGCGCCATGGTGCTGGCCGGCGGCTGGTGGGTGGCACTCGTCGAGCTGTGGCCGAAGGACTCGCGGCCGTACATCGGCGGGTCGACGGACAACTCGTTCCTGGAGCTCACCTTCGGCTACAACGGCCTGGGCCGGATCACGGGTGACGAGACCGGATCGGTCGGCGGCGGCGCCGGGCCGGGCGCATGGGGCAGCACGGGAGTCACCCGGCTGTTCTCCCCGGAGATCGGCGGTCAGATCGCCTGGTTGATCCCGGCGGCGCTCGTGCTGGGCGCGGTGGCGTTCTGGCTGCTGCGTCGGGCGCCGCGCACGGATGCCTGGCGCGCCCAGATCGTGGTGTGGGGCACCTGGCTGGCGGTGACCGGGGTGGTGTTCTCCTTCATGGCCGGCATCTTCCACGCCTACTACACGGTGGCGCTCGCACCGGCCGTCGCGGCCCTGGTGGGGATCGGCGCGGCCGAGGTCTGGGCGCGGCGCGACCGGCTGTGGGCCCTGCTCGTCCTCGCCGTCGTCACGCTCGGCACTGCGGGCTGGTCGGTGGTGGTCCTGTCCTGGTCGTCCGACTTCCTGCCGTGGCTGCGGGTGGTGGTGCTGCTCGCCGGGCTGGCCGGTGCGGCCGCGATGCTGGCCGGGCACTGGTTCGGCCGACGGCTGATGCTGGCCGGTGCGGGGCTCGCCCTGGTCGCCGGGCTCGTCGGGCCGACGGCATACACGCTCGACACGATCAGCACCGGTCACACCGGCTCGATCGTCACGGCGGGGCCGACGGTGCAGAGCTCGTCCCGCGGCGGGATGGGCGGCGGGGGCATGGGCGGCGGCCCGGGTGGCAAGGGTGGCCCCGGCGGCCCGGCCGGAACGCAGACCGGCACCCAGCGCGGCCCCAACGGGCAGGCAGGGCCCAACGGGCAGGCCGGGCCCGGCGGGCAGGCAGGCGCCCAGGGCGGCCCAGGCGCCCAGACCGGTGCCGCGGCCGACGGGACGTCCGGCGGCACCGTCGCCGGCGGCGGCCCCGTGGGCGGCCTGCTCGACGGCACCACGGTGAGCACGCAGGTCCAGGCGCTGCTCGAGGCGGACGTCGACAGCTACACCTGGGTCGCGGCCACCATCGGCTCGCAGAACGCGGCGAGCTACCAGCTGGCCACGCAGGCCTCGGTGATGCCGATCGGCGGCTTCAACGGCACCGACGCGTCCCCCACCCTGGAGCAGTTCGAGGCCTGGGTGTCGGAGGGCAGGATCCACTACTTCATCGCGAGCGACGGGATGTCCGGGTCGGCCGACGCCCGTGCGATCGCCGCCTGGGTGGAGCAGAGCTTCACGGCACGGACCGTCGACGGGACGACCCTGTACGACCTGTCGGGCGGCACGACCTCCTGAGCACGGCCGTCGGCGGGCGTCAGGTCATCCGACCGGCGCCCGCCGCGGGGGCAATCGCCGCGGCCGCCCGCCTGGGCCGACCGTGCGGTACGGCCTCAGAGCGGGAACGCGGCGTACAGCCTGGCGATCTCGGCCACCGGTCCGGTGAGCTGCAGGAGCGCCGTCCCGTTGGTCCACGTCGCGGTCCCGGTGCCGTCCCCGTTGTCGACGATGAGGTAGGAGCCGGTGGCCTGCCCGCCGACCTCGACGGAGCCGGACCGCGGCAGCCCGTCCGTGCCCGCTGTGGCGGTCGACGATGCGGTGGCGGGCGACGATGCGGGCGACGTCGGTGCGGCGGCCGTGATGGCACCGAAGACCGCGGTGGTCTCCTGCGGAGTCACCCACTGCCCGACCTGCAGGCCGAGCGTCGCACCCGAGCCGTCGGCGAACGTCTCGGCGTAGGCCTCCAGGGCGCCCTTGGCGACCCACGCGTCGTCGGCGGCGGACGAGGCGAGCGCGAACTGCAGCACGGTCGTGGGCAACGCGGCGGCGAACGTGCTGGTCGCGGTTCGTGCGACCGGCTCGACCGTCGGCGTCGGCGAGGGGATCAGCACGGTCGACGAGGTTGCGGTCGGGGTCCCGCCCGCATGCAGCACCCCCCAGACGGCGCCCCCGACCACGAGCACCAGGACGACGATGACGACCGCGAGGATCCAGCGTCGGCGGCGGCCGGACTCGGCAACCTCACCCGTCGGCACCGGTCCCGTCGTCGGCCCGACCCCCGGCGGACGACGGGCCGGGCGCGAACCTCTGGACGGGGTCGGTGGACCGGACTGCGACATGGCTGGCTCCTCGATCAGGCTCCGGGCAGCCTACCCAGGGGTAGCCATGCGGCGGCCGGGACGGCGGGGCGTGGCGCCGATGTGGGTGGCCGCGGCTAGCGTCCGGCCGGTGACCTCGACCACGGTGCGACGCCCCACGAAGGGCGGCCCGGCCCGCGCAACCCCGGCCCGCACCGGTTTCCGTTGCAGCGAGTGCGGGTGGACCAGCGTGCGCTGGGTCGGGCGCTGCGGCGAGTGCCAGGCCTGGGGCACGGTGGCGGAGGAGGGCTCGACCGCCGTCGCACCGCGCACCGTGGCCGTCGCCCCCGCCCGCGGTCCGGCGCGGCCGATCGACCAGGTGGACCAGACGGCGGCCACCGCCCGCCCGACGGGGGTCGACGAGCTCGACCGGGTGCTGGGCGGCGGCATCGTCCCCGGCGCGGTCGTGCTGCTGGCCGGCGAACCGGGTGTCGGCAAGTCGACCCTGCTGCTCGATGTGGCGGCGCGCGCGGCCCGGACCGGCCTGCGCGTGCTCTACATCACCGGGGAGGAGTCCTCCGCCCAGGTGCGGCTGCGGGCCGGCCGCATCCACGCCGTCGATCCGGGTCTGCTGCTGGCCGATGAGACCGACCTGGGCACCGTCCTGGGGCACATCGAGGCCACCGACCCCGATCTGCTCGTCGTCGACTCGGTCCAGACCATCGCCTCCGCCCAGGTCGAGGGGGCCGCGGGCGGCGTCACGCAGGTGCGCGAGGTCGCCGGCGCGCTCATCGCCGCCGCGAAGTCCCGGGCGCTGCCGGTGCTGCTCGTCGGGCACGTCACCAAGGACGGCTCGGTCGCGGGGCCGCGGACGCTGGAGCACCTGGTCGACGTCGTCTGCCAGTTCGAAGGTGAGTCGGGGTCACGGCTGCGGCTGCTGCGCGCGACCAAGAACAGGTACGGCCCGACGGACGAGGTCGGCTGCTTCGACCTGTCCGAGCACGGGATCGTCGGCCTGGCCGACCCGAGCGGCCTGTTCGTCTCCCAGGCGCTGCACGATGTGCCGGGCACCTGCCTGGCCGTGACCCTCGAGGGACGTCGCCCGCTGCTCACCGAGGTGCAGGCGCTCGTCGCCCCCAGCCAGCAGGCCACCCCGCGGCGCACGACGAACGGTGTCGACCCGGCCCGCGTCGCGATGGTGCTCGCGGTGCTCGCCCGCCGGGTCGGTGTGCGACTGGCCGACCAGGAGGTCTACGTCTCGACGGTCGGCGGCGCCCGGATGGTGGAGCCCGCCGCCGATCTGGCGCTGGCCCTCGCCGTCGTCGGCTCCCGGCAGGAGATCGCCCTGCCGCGCGGCATGGCGGCGATCGGGGAGGTCGGGCTGGCCGGGGAGATCCGCACGGTCGCGGGCGTCGAACGCCGGCTGGCCGAGGCCGCCCGGCTGGGACTGACCCGGGCGATCGTGCCCGCCGGTGCGATGGCCGGGCTGGTGGTGCCGGACGGGATGCGCGTGCGGCCCGCGACGGACCTCGCCGATGCCGTCGCGGCGATCCAGCCGACGCGGTGAGGCGCGTCGCCGGAACGTCTCGGGCCGCGTGACCTGCTCCCCGATACGATCACCCACGTGACCGACCTGCCCGCACCCGACGAGCTGCTGCGCAGCACGCTCACCGCGGTCGCGCCGGGCAGTGAGCTGCGCGACGGTCTGGAGCGGATCCTGCGCGGCCGCACCGGGGCGCTCATCGTGCTCGGGATGGACTCCCTGGTCGCCTCGCTGTGCTCGGGCGGGTTCGAGCTCGACGTGGAGTTCTCGGCCACCCGGCTGCGCGAGCTGGCGAAGATGGACGGCGCCGTCGTCGTCGACGGCTCCCTGCGCCGGATCCTGCGGGCGAACGTGCAGCTGCTGCCGGACCCGACCATCGAGACCAGCGAGTCGGGCACCCGGCACCGC
>JAHIJU010000329.1 GCA_018898235.1 Actinomycetota bacterium
GAGCACCTGGTCGAGGGCGTCCGCCAGCGCGGCCGGATCTGCGGCCGGCACGATCACCGCATGGTCGCCGACGGCCTCACCGATCCCGCCGGTCGCGGTCGTGATCACCGGTCCGCCGCCCGCGAGCATCTTCTCCACGAGTGCGATGCCGAACGTCTCGGTGAACTCGGGGCGGGGCTTGCTCGGCAGCGCGAAGGCCGCGCAGCCCGCCATGAGGTGCACCTTCTCGTCGTCGTCGACGTCGTCCAGGAACACGATCCGGTCGGGCGCCACCGAGGCCGCAGCCTGGACGCGCAGTGCCGGCCCCTGGGGCCCCGTACCCGCCACGACGAGCCGGAGCCCGGCCGCCGCCCGGGACCGGCAGAACGCCTCGATGAGGTCGTCGACCCCCTTCGCGTGCGCGAGACGGGACAGGAACAGCACGTAGCCGTCGCGCACCAGCCCGCGGCGGACCAGCTCGCGGTCGGTCGCCGACTCGTCGTGCACGATGTAGGACGCCGTGTCGATCGCCGGGTAGGAGATCGCGACGCGCTCGGCGAGCCGCGGGGCGAACCGGGTGCCGTGCCGGGCGTCGAGCTCGGTGGCCTCGGCCAGGATCACCTCGCGCGTGTATGCCGAGACCGCCAGGCACACGTCGTGCTCCAGGTACGTGGCGAGCACCTGGGCGGCCGCGCCGAACTGATCGGCCTCGACGGCGGCGCGCACCACGTTCGTCACGTCCGAGCCGACCGCCTCGGCGATCGTCGTCACGTTCACCGGCAGCCCGGTGGCCCGGGCGATCCGGACGGCGTCCGTCACCGCGGTCGCATGCGGCGTCAGGTAGAGCGACATGGCCAGCGTCGGGACGCCGTCCGTGAACAGCTCGACCAGGCGTCCGGTGAGGCCCGCGAGCCAGCGCCCGTCGGGCACCTTGTAGTCGCCGACCGGCGCGGGGCGTTCCACGGTGATCCCGGGGGAGTAGGGCAGCACCCCGTCGAGCGGTTTGAGCGGCAGACCGGAACGTTCGAGCACGTCGAGCGGCCAGGTGACGATGCGGACGTCGTCGAACCCGCGGGCCAGGGCCGCCTCGGCGAGGTTGCGGGCCTCACCCGAGTGCCCGCAGATCACCGGGTCGGCACGGACCACGAGCACGAGCCTGCGAGCGGTCATGGCTGCCATCCGTTCGTCGGGGGGACTGTGGTGGAGGGTGGGCGGGATGCCGCGGCGGTGCCCCAGCCCGAGGGGGCGGGCCCGAGCTCGACGAGCAACCGGCCGCCGGCCCGCAGCTCGTCACCGGACAGCCAGCTGCGTTCCAGCTCGCGTCCGTCCAGACTCACCCGCTGGACGTGGTTCACCGGTCCGCCGGGCTCTGGTTCGACGAACCCGGTGGTCTCCAGGTCGAGCCGGGCGTCGCCCACCGTGAGGCTGCCTGCCCGCCAGCTGGGCGGGTGCAGCAGGAACAGGTCCTGACCGGCGACCGGGAACAGGCCGAGGCTGGCCCACACGTACCAGGACGAGAGGCCCCCTGAGTCGTCGTTCCCGGGAAGCCCGCCACGGCCCGTCCCGAACTGGTTCGTGACGACGGCCTGGACCACGTCGGCGGTCCGGTCGGGGCGTCCGGCGTAGTGGTAGCCCCAGGGGGCTTCCATATCGGGTTCGTTGTTGAGCCCCTCGAACCGGTTGAGCGCATACCCGGCGGCCATCTCGAGCGCGTCGGGGGCCAGACCTGGCTGGCGCACCGCCGCTGCGCCGAGACCGAAGAAGCGGTCGAGCAGTCCGATGTAGCCCTCGTCGCCGCCGGCCAGCGCGATCCGTCCGGCCATGTCGTGCAGCAGCCGGAAGGAGTAGTTCCACTTGCCGCCCTCGTAGAACTCGGAGTCGTGCAGCAGACCGGTCGCCGGGTCGAAGGCGTTCGCCCAGCGCGCCGCCAGCGGAGTGAACTGGTCGGCCAGGGCGCGGTCGCCCACCCGCCGGGCGATCACGGCGGTGCACCAGTACGCGAACGCCAGGTCGAGCGTGTGACTGATCGGATGGGCGCGCCCGCGGAGCAGGAAGTCCTCGCCGTAGGTGCGTCGCATGTCGTTGTGCAGGTGCACCAACGCCCAGTCCCAGTCGATGCCGTCGACACCGGACCGGCACAGGTCGGCGAAGAACGTGTGCGCGAGGGCGCTGCCCTGCCGGGAGAACCGGTCGGCTCCCCGAGCCATCCGGTAGCCGATCGGCAGGTTGCCCTCCTCCTCGGCGATGTGCAGCAGAGCGTTGGCCAGCTCGACTGCCTTCTCCGGGACGAGGGCGGTGAGCAGCGGGAGCTGGGTCCGGTAGATGTCCCACATGGTCGCGAGGTCGAACGCGAACGGGCCGGGGGTGGGCCAGTAGGGCGACTCGTCGGGGGCCAGGCACGGCTTGATCGAGGCGTGGTAGAGCGCCGTGGCCATCACGGTCGCGCGCGCCGGCGAATCGGTGTCGACGGACACCTTGGCCAGGTGGGTGCGCCAGTCCGCGGCGGTCGCCGCCCGCCGGGTCGCGAACCCGGAGGTCCCGCAGTCGGCCTCGAGGTTCGCCCGCGCCTGGTCGACGCCGCGCAGCGAGAAGCCGATCCGCAGCTCGACCACCTGCCCAGGCTCGGAGGGGCCGGCCCACATCAGCCCGAACGGTCGCAGCGTCGTCGGCCGGATGCGGTCGAAGTCCAGCCGGGTGCCGCCGGGCATCAGCCGGCGGTCGTACCAGAGCATCTGCCGCCAACGCATGGCGTCGCACTCGACGTGGACCGCGAGCGGTGCGCCCTCGACGACGATCTCACCCTGCGCGACGCCCGGGGCCAGAGCCTCGAGATGGGCCCGCAGCGGCACCGTCCGCCCGTGCGGGATCACCAGACCGCCGGTCGACAGGTCGATCACCAGGCGGGCGTCGCGATGGGCCGGGAACGTGTACCGGTGCACGGCGCTCTTCGGCCCGACGGTGACC
>JAHIJU010000033.1 GCA_018898235.1 Actinomycetota bacterium
GGTCGCCCGCGTCTGCCTCGAAGCGGAAGCCCATCCCGCGCACCGTCGTGATGTACCGCGGCGAGTTGGCATCGTCACCGAGCTTGCGACGCAGCCACGAGACGTGCATGTCGAGGGTCTTCGTCGACCCGTTGGGGTCGGAGCCCCACACCTCACGCATGATGGCATCGCGTGAGACGACCGTGCCGACCGCACCGACGAGCACCCGGAGCAGGTCGAACTCCTTGGCGGTCAGGTGCAGCTCACGCTCACCCTGGAACGCCCGGTGCGCTGCGACGTCGAGGCGCACGTTCTGGGCGCGGAGCTCATCCTCCTCGCCGGTGTCCCCGCCGGTGCGTCGCAGCAGGGCACGCACCCGGGCGAGCAGCTCGGCGAGCCGGAAGGGCTTGGTGACGTAGTCGTCCGCGCCGGCGTCGAGCCCGACCACGAGATCGACCTCGTCGGCACGGGCCGTGAGCACCAGGACCGGGGTGGTCAAACCCTGGGCGCGGATCGCGCGGGCGACGTCGAGCCCGTCCATGTCCGGCAACCCAAGGTCGAGGACGACTAGATCCGCGGCGGAGGCCCCGTCGATCGCACCTTGACCTGTGCCTTGCACTCTGACGTCGTAGCCTTCGCGCGACAGCGCGCGAGCCAAAGGCTCTGCAATGGCAGGGTCATCCTCAGCCAGCAGTACGCGCGTCACGCGCCCATGCTAGGTCACGAACGGCCCCGGGGTTCGCGTTTGCCGACGCGACGCGCATCGCACTGCGTCCCTCGGCCGAGCGTCACCGTCGTCCGGGTCCCCCCGCAGGCGTACGCGACGCGACCGGCACGCCACCTACCCTGGTCGGATGGGAGTGTGGGGACGTGCGCTGGCGTGGTCGGACCAGCACCGGCTCACCCTCGACGCCATCGGCGCCGGGTTCCTCGGCCTCATCGCGATCCCGACGGCGACCGCCTGGGACGCCTGGAGCACCTCGCTCGGGTCCAACGGCCACACCGGCTCGATGTCCCTCGTCGCACTCGCCATGATCACCCCGCTCGCGTGGCGCCGGGTGCGGCCCGCCCTGTCCGCCGCGGCGGTCTACACCGTCGCGCTCGGTCACATGCTCCTGGGCCCGCCCCTGATCCTCCCGCTCGACTTCGTGGTCCTGATCGCACTGTGGTCGGTGACGGTGCACGGCCCACGATGGGCCGCCCGCGTGGCGCTCGCCGGTGGGCTCACGGGCTCGCTGCTGCTCGGTGTGCTCATGCATGGCGGCGTCGAGGGGTTCCTCAGCACCTCCGTGGTCACCGGCCTCATGATGATCGCCGTCTGGTCGATCGCCCTCGTGCGCCGCGCGCGGCGCGAGGCGCTGGACTCCCTCGTCGACCGGGCACGCCGGCTCGAGGTCGAGCGGGACCAGCAGGCACGCCTCGCCGCATCCGCCGAACGCTCCCGGATCGCCCGCGAGATGCACGACATCGTCGCCCACTCGCTGTCGGTGATGATCGCCCAGGCCGACGGCGGACGGTACGCCGCAGCCGCCGACCCGCAGGCCGCCACCCGGTCGCTCGAGACCATCTCCGAGACCGGGCGCGCCGCGCTCACCGACATGCGGCGCCTGCTCGGCGTGCTGCGCACGGAGGTCGAACCGGCCGCCACGACGGCGCCCGCCGCCGCGACCCGCCGGACGCTGTCCGGGACGCTGGCCGCGGCCGTCGCGGCGCTGACCCACGACCCGCGCGCCGAGCCGCGGGTCACCCCGGTCCCGCCGACCGAGCCGTCCGTGCCGACCGGCCCCCTGCCCGCGGTCGACGACATCGCCGCCCTCGTGGACCAGCTGCGCGCGGGCGGGATGCGGGCCTCGCTCGTCCGGCTCGGCGAGCCCCGCTACCTGCCGCCCGGCGCCGGTCTGACGCTGTACCGCGTCGCGCAGGAGTCCCTCACCAACGTGCTCAAACATGCAGGTCCTGATCCGGAGGTCACCGTGGTGCTGCAGTGGTTGCCCGACACCGTCGTCCTCGAGGTGTGCGACGACGGACGCGGCGCCGCCGCCGGGAGCGACGGGCTCGGTCAGGGGCTCCTCGGGATGCGCGAACGCACCACCATGTTCGGCGGTTCGGTCTCCGCCGGGCCACGACCCGGCGGGGGGTTCTGCACCCGCGCGACCCTCCCGGCCCCGGGCGGCACCGAGCAGGCCCAGGGCGGGGTGCCGCGATGACCGCCCAGATCAGGGTCGCGCTCGTCGACGACCAGCAGCTGGTGCGAGCCGGATTCAAGATGGTCATCGACTCCCAGCCCGACCTCACGGTGGTGCTCGAGGCCGGCGACGGCCGCGCCGCGGTGCAGGGGCTCGACCCCGCACGCGGCCCGGGCGTCGACGTCGTGCTCATGGACGTACGGATGCCCACCATGGACGGGCTGACCGCGACCGCGGCGATCACCGCCGCCGGGCCACGCCCACGGGTCATCGTGCTCACGACGTTCGACCTGGACGAGTACGTGCTGCGCGCGATCCGGGCCGGCGCCAGCGGGTTCCTGCTCAAGGACGCCCCGCCGGAGGAGATGCTCGCCGCCATCCGGACCGTCCACGCAGGAGACGCCGTGATCGCGCCGTCCTCCACCCGCCGGCTGCTCGAGCACCTGGTCGAGGTCCTGCCACCGGACGAGGCGACGGTCGCCGCCGACCCCGCCCGGCGCGCCGTCGCCGACCTCACCGATCGCGAGCGCGAGGTGCTCGTGCACATGGCACGCGGCCGCTCCAACACCGAGATCGGCCAGGACCTGTACGTCGCCGAGGCCACCGTCAAGACCCATGTCGGCCGGATCCTGTTCAAGCTCGGGGCCCGTGACCGGGTCCAGGCCGTCGTCACCGCGTACGAGACCGGTCTGGTGCGACCGGGCGCCTGACCGGCCACGGATCGCCGCCTGCAGGGCCACCCCTGGACGCACACCGGTACACGGCGGGTCCGACCGGAGGATGACGGCACCGCCGGGCGGACCACCCCAGGGGCAGACGCGGCCGGGCACAGGCGGCACCTAGCGTCGAGGTGAACCACCCGACCGACAGGAGCCACCTCATGCCCATCCCCATCGCCTCCGCCGCCCACGGCCTGTCCAAGGTGTACGGCACCGGTCCAGCGCAGGTCCGCGCGCTGGACGGGGTCGACATCGAGTTCGCCGCGGGCGCGTTCACCGCGATCATGGGACCGTCCGGCTCGGGCAAGTCGACCCTGATGCACCTGCTGGCCGGGCTCGACCTGGCGACCTCGGGGACCGTACGGCTGGGCGACACCGACCTCACGACGCTGTCGGACGATCAGCTCACCCTGCTGCGCCGGGCCCGCATCGGCTTCGTCTTCCAGTCGTTCAACCTGCTGCCGATGTTCACGGCCGAGCAGAACATCACGCTCCCCCTCGACCTGGCCGGCGCGAAGCCCGACCCCGAGTGGCTCGACACCCTCGTCGACACCCTCGGCCTGCGCGAGCGACTCACCCACCGCCCCGGTGAGCTCTCCGGCGGGCAGCAGCAGCGGGTCGCGATCGCCCGCGCGCTCATCACCCGGCCCGAGGTCGTGTTCGCGGACGAGCCGACCGGCAACCTCGACTCCCGCTCGGGTGCCGAGGTCCTCAGCTTCCTGCGCCGCTCCGTCCGGGAGCTCGACCGCACGGTCATCATGGTGACGCACGACCCGACCGCCGCCGCCTACGCCGACCGCGTCGTGCTGCTGGCCGACGGGAAGATCGCCGGGCAGATCGATGACCCGACCCCCGCGTCCGTGCTCGCCGGGCTCGACGCGCTGCGCTCACTCGAGCTGACGGAGCCGCAGCGATGATCCGGCTCACCCTTGCCCAGATGCGGCTGTCGCTGTCGAGGCTGATCCCCGCAGGCCTGGCCATCGCGCTCGGCACCGCGTTCGTCGCCGCCACCCTGGTCGCCGGGAACGTGATGACCCGCAGCACGTACGACGGTGTCAGCGCCCAGTACGGCCACGCCGACCTCGTCGTGAGCCCGGCGAAGAACGGTGGGGCGTCGTTCACCGACGCCGACCTCGCCGCCGTCCGGCGTACCGCTGGCGTCAGCTCGGCCGGCGGTCTGCAGCTCGCCTCGATCCAGCTCGAGAACGGCACCCGCCAGGTCAGCCAGCCCGTGATCCCGGTGACCGCCGACCCCGCCCTCAACCCGCTCACCATCGCCGAGGGCGCCGCACCGACGTCCGACTCCCAGATCGCTGTGCCCGCGGCCACCGCGCACCGGCTCGACA
>JAHIJU010000330.1 GCA_018898235.1 Actinomycetota bacterium
ATCCGTGCGAGCTGGTCGACATGCGTCGGTGTGATGGCGCCCTCGGCGAGAGCCGAGGCGACCGCCGGGAGCGCCGAGAGAGCGCGTGCCGTCCTGACCTGGGCAATTCCTGCGGCCAGGCCCTCGTGGCCGGTGCGAGCGCGCCAGGCGGCCTCGTCCCGGTCGCCGCGAGAGGTCCACGCTCCCGAGTCGAGGTGCGCGTCGAGCACCGCGGCTCGACCGGCGACGACCTGGCCGGACAGCCGGTCCCATCCGGAGAGCACCGCGGACCGCAGATCGGCCGACCAGTTCGCCGACTGCCGCCCAGCGTCGGCCAGCGCGCCGAGCGCCTCGATTGCGGTGTGCACCAGGACCTGGACGTCGTCGCCAGATGGCGCGCCGCCCGCGGGTCGCCTCCCGCTGTCCGCAAGCGGGCGCGGACCGGCGAGCGCGGTCCAGGCCGGCGCGGGCCGGGCGAGCGTGGCGGTCATCGGGCGTCCTCTACAGAGTGATCGAACGTATGTTCGAATTCTACCCGATCGGACGAGTCGCCGCAGGGGTTCTGCGTTCGAGATGCGACCGAGGATCTCCGCGCCGGAGCGCGCACCGGCCCGCGCCGCCAGCGCGCACCGGCCCCACCCTCGGAGTGACTTGTGCTGGCCCTGCGGAGGCTCGCCCGCCCTGTCTGCTCTGGTCTGCTTCCGGGAGTGCCGGCAACTGGTCACTTCGGTCGACGACGCGCCGGTTCGGGCCCTCCCAAGTGCCCACTTGCCGATGGCCCCGCCCCGGCCCGGCCCGGCCGCCCCGGCCCGGCCCGGCCGTCCGGCCGCCCGGCCCTGGCTGGCCCAGCCCGTCCGCCCCCGGCCCCCGGCCCACCGGCGTGCGCAGCACCCGTCGCACGGGCCATGCTGGAGCCATGCTCGTTGCCTTCTCCGTGTCTCCCTTGGGTTCCTCCGAGTCGGTCGCCGACGCCGTGGCCGATGCCGTGCGCATCGTCCGCGCCTCGGGGCTGCCGAACCGGACGGACGCCATGTTCACCACCGTCGAGGGTGAGTGGGACGAGGTGATGGACGTGGTGCGCCGTGCCACCGAGGCCGTCGGCGCCCATGCCGGCCGGGTCTCCCTGGTGCTCAAGGCGGACATCCGTCCGGGGCACACGGGTGAGCTCGACGGCAAGGTGGCCCGCGTCGAGGCGCGCCTGGCCGAGGGCTGAGTCGGCGCCCGTTCGGCCATCTGGGGGAACGGGCGTTCAGCCGCACGGGTGAATCGGGCATCTCGGGCATATCCACCCACGCTCACACGGCGGATTCCGCCTGTTTCTGCGTGAGAAGGTGATCCCGCTCCTCGGAGGCGACGCCTCCGTCCTGTGCGCGGAAAGGGCCGGGATGCCCCTGTTCGAGGTCGGTGACGGACGGGCACGCGTCGTGCAGCCCGCCCGCCCTGGAGCCGACTCGTTCGCGGAGGACGTCGCTGCGATCCTCGGTCAGCACCTCGACGTGGTGCTGGGCGAACCGGCGCTCGTGGTGCATCTGCGCTCCGGCGCCGGACGGGCCGATCTGCCCGATGTGCTGGCGATCGACGTGCACCGCAGCCCGATCGTCGTGGACGTGGTCCCCGTGCTCGACGAGGCCGCACTCATGGCCACGTTGCAGCGGGCGGGTGCGGTGGCGCGCCTCAGCCGACGCGCCGTGGCGCACCTGTTCCACCCGCAGGCGCCGGAGCGGTTCGATGCGGCGGTCCGCGACTTCCTGGACTCGGTGGCGATGTCGGCGGGCGAGCCGCGGCGGCCGGGGATGCGGGTGGTGCTGCTGTGCGGGCAGGTCGCGCCGCAGGCGGCCGACACCCTCGCGTTCTGGCGCGCGCGGGGTCGGCTCGACGTCGTCCGGGTGGGCGCCGTGCTGGGTCAGGACGGCCGACGGCTGCTCAGCGTCGAGACCTTGGCCGACCTCGGCGCCCTCGACTCGGTCGCCGAGCGCGGTGCCGAGGCGCAGGGCACCGGGCCGCTGCGGCCCGTCCCGAACGGGGTGCTCCCGCCCGACGTGACCCAGTCGTTGCCGATCGTCTCGGCGCGGGACCTGGACGCGCTGCATGCGGTGATCGGCGCTGAGCAGGAGGCGGCGGCGTCCCCGTCGGAGGTGCGCTCCGTGGTGCCCAGGATCGCGAACCCGGTCCTGGTGGCTCCCCGCGGATCGGCCGCCGTGGTCCCGGGGGGCAACCCGACCGCGTCCACCCCCGCCCGGGGCGGTCCTGGCGTCGGCCGCACCGGCCTCGCGGACCGTGCGTTCGCGCCCGGCCCGCGTCCGACGGGGTCGTCCGCGGCCGGCCAGGCGTCGCGGGTGGTGGCGCCCGTCCTGCTCCCGCCGCCGCCGGGCGCCGTTCAGCGCCAGCTCGCCGAGCCGGGCCGCCCGCCCGGTGCCGGGCTGGTGGCGGAGCCGGCCTGGATGTCCGGCCGCGAGCACTCCGTCGCGGCCCTGCGCACACGTGAGGCTCCCGGCGAACCGCCGACGACGCGGCCCTACGTCATCGTCCCGCCGCCGCCCCCGCCCCCGGTGCGCCGCGCACCGGACGCACCGCCGGCGCAGAGCGTGCCGGCGCAGGCCGCGCTGCCGTCCGGCGGCGTGCTGCCCGCACCCGGCTCGGCCGATCGGTCGGCCACCCTGCGGGCCATCGACCCGTCGAGCATCCCGCGGCTGGCAGATGAGCGGGACCCGGTCGCCGGCCCACGGGACACGACGCTGTTCACCACCGGCGAGCGTGTCCCGACCACGCCGCCGGAACCGCACCCGCAGCTGCGCACCCTGGCTGCGGCGACCGGCGCGCCGGCGGCCCTCGTCTGGCACCGCCGGCGTCGTGCGCAGCGCCTGGTCGCCTGGTTGCGGGCGGACGGGCTGCTCGCGCTGTCGAGCGGTGAGCTGTTCGCCGACCCCTCCCGCGCCGCGGCGGTGGCGGCCGGCCTCGACGGCGATGTCGACGGGTGGCGCGCGTGGCGGTTCGGCGACGACGGCCCGACGTTGCAGGAGGCTGTCGTCCTGGTCGAGGGCTGAGCCCCGCTCAGCCCCAGCCGTACCCCGCGAGCCAGCGGTCGAGCTCGGCGTAGTAGCGGTGACGGGCGGGCGGTGCCGAGAGCGTCAGGTCGTGCATCCCGTCGGCGATGCGCACGACCGTGACGACGGGGCCGAGGTGCACCGCCCGCCGGACCACGGCCTCGACGTCGATGACGACGTCGGCCGTGCGCATCTCCTCGCTCCAGCGCGCGCCGATGAGGGTGCGTGCCGAGGTCGCGAGCATCACCGGGACCTCGATCGCCAGACCTCGGGCGACGGTCGCGTGACCCTGGACGATGGCGTTCAGCCAGCCGGCCCGCACCGGGAAGGCAGGGGTGGGCCGCCAGTGCTCGTCGAAGGTCCACTCGCCGCCGGTGGCGGTCCGCAGCATGCGCGACCAGTACCCGGGGTCGACGTTCGGCAGGGCGGTCTTGGGCCCGAACCGCGCGAGCTGGGCGATGGCCGGGGCGGACACCGTGCGCACGATGGACGAGCCCTGCAGCTCGAGCCACGGCGAGTTGAGCACCAGGCCGCTGACCCGGCCGGGATGGCGGTCGGCCCACAGGCAGCCGATGAGCCCGCCCGTGGAGTGGCCCATGAGCACCGTGCGGCCGGCGTGTCCGTGCTCGGCCTCGATGACGGCCAGCGCGGCGGCGAGGTCGGCGTCGTACACGGCGAGGTCGTCGGTGTAGCCGGGGGTCTGGTGCTCGCGCAGGCTGCGACCGTACTTGCGCAGGTCCAGGGCGTAGAACGCGACGCCCTGGCCGGTCCAGTAGCGGGCCAGACCGGTCTGGAAGAAGTAGTCGGACCACCCGTGCAGGTAGAGCACGGCCCGGGCCGGTCGGATCGGCTCGTCGGCCTGCGGCAGGGCCCGGACCAGCGTGGCGACGACGGGCCCCTCGTCGTCGTCGGGCAGGGGCAGGGTGAGCGCCTCGTACCCGTCGCCCAGGACGTCCGGTCGCCAGCTCATCAGGGTTCGACGACGATCTTGCCGAACCCGTCCCCCGCAGCCAGGGCGGCGAATGCCTCGTGGGCGCGAGTCAGCGGGAAGCTCCGGTCGATGACGGGTTCGATTCCGGCGCGGTCGAGGAACGCGAGCACCTGACCGAGCTCGTCCCGGGTGCCCATGGTCGCGCCCACCACCGTGATCTCGGTGAAGAAGATGCGGCTGATCTCCATCGCCGAGGGGTCCCCCGTGGTGGCCCCGGCCACGACGATGGTGCCGCCGGGACGGACCGAGCGCACCGAGTGCGACCAGGTCGCGGCACCGACGGTCTCGATCACCAGGTCGACGCGGCCGATGCGGGCGCCGGGTTCGACGGCCTCGACGGCTCCGAGCCCGAGCGCACGGTCGCGTTTGGCCGCCGAGCGGCTGGTGACGACGACGTCGAG